>NZ_SZWJ01000056.1:0-26333 GCF_012184455.1 Caulobacter sp. SSI4214
TGCGTCAGCGCCTTGTCCAGCAGCGCCGCCCGCTCGTCCGGCGAAAGCTTGGCGTCCATCCAGGGAAGCTCGGGAGACACGGCGGCCTGAGCGGTGCTCGACATCGCCAACACCGACATGCTCGCGGCGAGCAACAGCGCCCGCGCGGGTCGCGCGGCGGAGGCGGCGGATTTGTGATGGCCCACCCGTCCAGTCGCGACGACCACGGGCGCCGCTGACGTAAAAGAGGCCAGACCGCTCGTGTCGAACTTTGGCGTGAAAGGCATGGGCTCCCCCTAAAGGTTGCGACCTCCTGTGGGCGAGGTCTGTGCTCCACCGCTTCTCCGGCGGGGATGGGAGCGTTTTACGCGCGAACGAAAACGTTTTCTATAACAATCGAAATTGGTCAGGCCTCTTTTTGTGCAGCGGAGGCCGACGTGATCTTTTTGCTAGGGAGCCAGATGGATGTCAGACGGGGCGCGCGCGGCGGACTGGCGTCGAACCAGGCGGTAGTCGAGCTTACGCTCCTGAACCCGCGCCCGGAAGCGACGGTCTCCGAACCCACCGATCAGCATGTCGACCGCGGCCTCCGCCATTTCGGCGATGGGTTGATGCACGGTCGTAAGCGGCGGCCAAGAGGTTTCGCCGCCCGGGGCGTTGTCGAAGCCGACCACGGAAAGGCGTTCAGGCACGGCGACGCGGTGCTTGGCCGCGGCGGCCAGCGCGCCGATGGCCATCTCGTCGTTGCCGGCGAAGATCGCGGTCGGCGCCGGCTCCAGGGCCAGCAAGGCCTCGGTCGCGTTGAAGCCCGACATGCCGAAGAAGTCGCCTTGGGCGATCCAGGCGCTAGGGACGCTCACGCCCCGCTCGGTCATGGCGGCCAGATAGCCCGCCTTGCGCCGCACCGCGGCGCGGTGGCCCGCCGGCCCATCGATGTAGGCGATGCGGCGGTGTCCCAAGTCCCAGAGCGCCAAGGTCTGCTCGCGAGCGGCCCCTTGGTCATCCATCCAGACATAGGGCGAGCGCGCCTCGTCGCTGTTGGGCGCCAGGCGGACATACGGGATCGCCGCATCCTCGATCGCGGCCAGCAGGTGGGGATCATCCGAGAGCGGCGGCGTCAGGATCAGTCCGTCGAAGGCGGCCGAGCGCACGAACGCGGCCAGCGCCTCGGGGCTGGGCATGCCGTCGGCGCTCTCGATCTGCTCGACGAGGAGGTGATAGCCGGCCCGACGGCAGGCTCGGGTCGCCCCAAGCTGGACCTCGCCAAGATAGTGGTAGCCGCCCAGGCGCAAGAAGAGCGCGCCGATCAGATAGTTGCGCCGCCCCGACAGGGCGCGCGCGGAGACATTGGGCCGATAGCCCAGCCGCTCGACGATCTCGAGAACGCGACTGCGAACCTCGGGGCCGGCGCCTTCGCCGCGGTTAAGGACGCGCGAAACAGTGGCGATCGACACGCCGGCTTCCCGCGCGATGTCCTTGATCGAAACGCCCTTGTCGCCGCTCTTGTCCATCGCCCCTGGTCTATCAGGAATTGTTCGCCCGACGAGCCCCCAGCGCCGGCCCTCGACAAAAAGGCGGCGCGCCGTCGAAGGCGCGCCGCCGGTCGCCAGAGCGGCGAAGATCCCGGGATCCATGGGAGGCGGTCCCGGGGAGAAACGCGATCAGGTCGCCGCGCGCGCTCTAGAAGCCCATGCGGGCGCGCACGCCGACATAGCGCCTGGAATTGCGCGGCAGCAGCTGAGCCACCCCACCGGCGTTCGACGAACCGGTGTAGCCTAGAGACGTCGCATAGTGCTGATCGAACAGATTGTTGACGAACAGCGCCACCCGATAGGCATCCTCGTCGCGGCCCGCCACGCCGATGCTGGCGTTGACGACGCCATAGGCTTTCTGGCGCGAGATAGGCGCGCCCAAGAGATCAAGCATGACCGCGCTCTGATGGGTGTATTCCGCCGTCACAAAGCCGTCGAAGGGCATGCTCGGGAGCGCGACGTCATAGGCGCCGGCCAGGGAGTACTTGAACTTCGGCGAATTGGCCAAGGTCTTGCCCGACAGGTCCTGGAAGCTCGATGAGCCGACCGGGCGGCAGCCTTGGGCGAGTGTCTGACCCGTGTAGCAGGGGGCGTTGGCGAATTCGCGGATTGTCGCGTCCGTATAGGCCGCCGAGGCGTCGATGCGCAGGGCGCGGACCGGCTTGGCGGACACCTCGACCTCGACGCCCTTGCTGCGGAGCGCGCCCACATTGCTGAGCTGGGGCACGATGGTCCCATCCGGCTGGGTGACGCCGCCCTGGGCCTGGAAGTCGGTGAAGTCCGTCAGGAAGCCGGTGACGTTCAGTTGGACGCGTCTGTCGAGGATGCGGCTCTTCAGGCCCAGCTCATAGGCCTTGCTGGTCTCCGGTCGGACGGGATTGGCGGCCCGCCCGGGGTTAAAGCCCGTGCTGATGTCGAAGCCCTGCCCCTTGTAGCCGGTCGAGAAGGAGGCGTAGCCCATCACGTCGCGCGCCAGATCCTGACGAAGCGCGACCTTATAGGTGACGTGATCGTCCTTGGACTTGCCCGCGCAGACGGACAGGCACGTGGCGTTGTTCGCGGGCGGGCTGGCCGTCGGCGTAGTGTTGATGAAGGTGGCCTGAATTTCCTCGTGGTTGAACCGCAGGCCGCCGTCGAGATGGGTCCTCTCGCCGACGTGGTAGGTCATCTGGGTAAAGGCGGCCATGGTCTTGGTGCCGGCGGTCGCCGCCCAGCTGGTCGCGGCGTTGGGGCCCCGGGCGTAGGATCGGTTGGAGTCGCCGTCGGCGTAGAACAGGGCGAAGAGGTAGTCGAGCTTGCGAACGCCGCTCGACACCAAGCGCAGCTCCTGGCTGAAGTTGGTCGAATGGAACGGACCGCCGGCGGTCGAGCCCCTCGGCAGGATGCTGGTCGGGTCGGCGTTGTTCAGCAGCGTGGGCGTGCCCAGGGTGTCCAGGTCTTCCAGGAAGCGGAAGCGCCAGTCCTGATAGCCCGTGATCGAGACGAGGTTGGCGCCGCCCAGATCCAGGCTCACGCGGCTCGTCAGGGTGGTCTGTTTGCTGGTGTTCTTCGGCTCGGTGTCGAGGCGGATCTTGTAGTTGTCATCCCCGGGCGTCAGGCCCACGGCGGAAAGGGCCAGGGGCGCGCCGAAGGCGCTGGCGCCCGGTTTGATGCTCTGGAAGGTCCGCACCTGACCGTCGGTCTTGGTATTGGTGTGCGCGGCGGTCAGGCTGATGTTCAGGTTCTCGGTCGGGTCCAGTTCCAGCCGCCCGCGCACGCCGTAGGCGCGCTCGCCGTTCAGCTTGTGACCGGTGTTGAGGTTTTTGATGTAGCCGTCACGGTCACCATAGAAGGCGTTGAGGCGGAAGCCGGCCTTGTCCGAGATCGGTCCGGAGACCATCCCCTCGACACGCTTTTCACCGTCACTGGTCAGGGTTCCGCCCACGGAGCCCTTCAGGGTCTTGGTCGGCTTTTGCGTCACGATGTTGATGACGCCGGCCGCGGAGTTCTTGCCGAACAACGTGCCTTGCGGGCCGCGCAGCACTTCGAGGCGGGCGATGTCGTTGAGGCCCGAGAAGGCTTGAGCTTGTTGCAGCAGCGCGACGTCGTCGACCACGACCGCGACGCTCGGCTCGATACCGATGCTGAACGAGAAGGTGCCAATCCCGCGCAGATTGATGCTGTTGCCGGTGGCGTTGGTGTTTTCAGTGACCGTCAGGCTGGGCGAGACGCGGACCACGTCGGTGACTTGAGACACGTTGCGCGCTTCCAGCTGTTCGCTGGTCACCGCGCTGACGGCGGCCGGCACGTCTTGCAGGTTTTGTTCGCGCTTTTGAGCCGTGACGACGATCTCGTCGAGCGCGACATTTTGCTCGGCCGACTTGGGAGCGGCTTGCGCCCAAACCTGTCCCGACGCCGCGATCATCGCGGCGCTCGCCATCCAAAGAAGACGCCTGTTCATTTCCCCTCCGATTGTTATTCGCGCCAGGCTTTCCGGTCGCGCTCAATCTGTCTGACCAATTCTTGGGGCGTATGAATTTGGGTCAACCTCTTTTTGCCTGACATCTTCGCGGCGCCGGCGCAAAATCGGCCGCGCTGACCAGCCGGCCCGCGCGCGGTCGGCGCGGGCGGCGGATGTCGAGGCGAAGGGGAGGATGTCGAGTGTCAATTCGCGCGAAGGGTGCGGCGGATCGGTCAGCCGGCGACGATGGCGCGATCAGCGGCGATCGCCTCTACCAGCGATTGGCGCGCCATATCTTCGATGACCTGGTGGATGGGCGGTATGCGATCGGCAGCCGCCTGCCGGCCGAGCGCGAGCTCTGCGCCGAGTATGGCGCTAGTCGACCCGCCGTGCGGGAGGCGCTGATCGCGCTCGAGGTCCAGGGTTATCTCGATATCCGAGTGGGATCGGGGGCCTATGTCCGGCGGCTGCCCGGCCTGGAGGATCACCCCGGTTTCGCCATCACCGCCTTCGAACTCACCGAAACGCGCCTGGCTTTCGAAGGTGAAGCGGCGGCCCTGGCGGCCAAGCAGATCACCGACGAGGAGATCGCCAAGCTTGAAGGGCTGCTGGAGGCGATGGTCGCCGAGAATCTTCGCGCCAAGGTGACGGAGGACGCCGATCGCGAATTCCACATGACCATCGCCCGAGCGACGCGAAACGCCGGGGTCGTGCTGACGATCGAGGAGTTGTGGCGCCTGCGCTCCACCTCTCCGGCCTGCGCTCTGCTCCATGACAAGGCCCGCAGCGCCAAGATCCGCCCGGTGGTGGCCGAGCACCGCCGCATCGTTGACGCGCTGAAGGTGCGGGATCCCCACGCGGCGCGAGCGGCCATGCGCGCGCACTTGGCCGCCGTCATGGACCACCTGCTGTTCACGACGGAGGAGATGGCGCTGGAAGAGGCCCGTCGCGCCGCCGCCGGCGTGCGGGCTCGGTACTCATCCGCGCTGGACGAAAGCTGACTGACCAATTTTTAAGATTGATCTGGCAGATTCAGCGTTAGTCGCTAAGCTCGCGCCAAAGTCGCCATTGAGCGATGTGGGAGGCTTGCCGATGAAACGATTGTTCCTGGCCACGACCATGGCCGCCCTCATCGCCCCCGCCGCCGCCATGGCCGCGCCTATCGCCAGCCCGATCCGAACCGAAACGCCGCTGGCCCAGGACTGGCGGTTTCGCCAGGACGACACGCTGAGCGGCGTCGAGCGCCCGGACTTCGACGATCAAAATTGGCGGCGTGTCAGCGTCCCGCACACCTGGAACCGAGTGGGACTGTATCAGCCCGGTGCGGTCGGGCGCCTGAACAAGGCCGAAAACATCAACAAAACCCAGGGCGTGGGCTGGTACCGGCTCACCTTCGCCGCGCCCAAGCTGAACGGCCGCCGCGCCTATCTCCAGTTCGACGCGGTCAGCCGCGCGGCCAAGGTCTGGCTGAACGGGGTCTATCTGGGCGAGCACCAGGGCGGCTTCTCACGCTTCCGGCTCGACGCCACCGACGCGCTGCGCGGCGACGGCCAGAACCTGCTGGTCGTGCGCGCGGACAACAGCAAGCCCGCGCCGGGCTCGCCGACGGTCGACAACCTGCCGCTGACCGGAGACTTCTTTGTCCACGGCGGCCTCTACCGCCCGGTGAGCTTGGTGGTGACGAACGCCGTCCACTTCGACATGCTCGATTTCGGCGGTTCCGGCGTCTATGCCCGCACCACCGCCTTGAGCGCTGATAAGGCCGTCATCGAGGTCAAGGCGAGGCTGCGGAACGACCTGAGCCGCGCCGCGGCGGTGCGCGTGGTCTCGCGGCTCCGCGACGCCGATGGCAAGGTCGTGGCTCAGGCCATCGCCTCGGCCGGCCTTCCGACCAAGGGCGGACAGGAGTCGACGCTATCCTTGTCGGTCTCGAACCCGCGCCTCTGGAACGGGGTGATCGACCCTTACCTCTATCGGCTCGAAACCGAGCTGGTCGGCCGCGATGGGAAGGTGCTGGATCGCGTCTCCTCGGCGTTCGGCGTGCGTCAAATGGGTTTTGATCCGGAGAAGGGCTTCTTGCTGAACGGCAAGCCCTATCGTTTGCGGGGCGTGGGCTACCACCAGGATCGCGAGGGCAAGGGCTGGGCTCTTTCGCCCGCCGACATCGAAGAGGATGTGGCGATCCTGCGCGAGATGGGCGCCAACTCCATCCGCCTGACCCACTACCAGCACGGCCAGACCATCCACGATCTGGCCGACAAGTATGGCTTGGTGTTGTGGGACGAAATCCCCCTGGTCTCGGCCTGGACGACGGGCGGCGCCCTGGAGCCGACGCCCGCCCTGGTCGAGAACGCCAAGCAGCAACTGCGCGAGCTGATCCGCCAGAACTACAACCATGCCTCGGTCGCCAACTGGGGCATCGCCAATGAAGTCGATTTCGGCAACTCCTTTCCCGCCTTCCTGACGGGCTACAAGGACGGCAAGGCGCCGGACCCGATGCCGCTGCTCAAGACGCTGAACGATCTCGCGCACCAGGAAGACGTCGGCCGCCCCACGGCGCTGGCGACCTGCTGCGAGGGCCGCGTCTTCGCCGCCGGCGTGGACGTGCCGACGACGGCCGAGGCCGCGGACCTTGGCGGCGCCAACCGCTACTTCGGCTGGTACTTTGGCGCGCCCGACGACCTGGGACCTCACCTCGACGCTCTACACGCCAAACGCCCGCGTCAGCCGCTCTCGGTGACCGAATACGGCGCCGGCGGCGGCGTCACCCTGCACACCGACGACGTGCTGGGCGGGCCGATCGACTCGCGCGGCCGGGCGCAGCCCGAGGAGTACGAGAGCTACATCCACGAGACCGCTTGGGCGGCGCTGTCGCGGCGCTCCTACCTGTGGGGTTCCTGGCTGTGGAACGCCTTCGACTTCGGCACCACCATTCGTCACGAAGGCGACGCCGACGACATCAACACCAAGGGCTTGGTCACCTACGACCGTAAGGTCCGCAAGGACGCCTGGTACTTCTACAAGGCCAATTGGACGACCACTCCGACCGTGCACATCAATGGTCGGCGCTATGTCGACCGGGCCTATCCGGTGACGGACGTGCGGGTCTATTCAAACGGCGCGGCCACCGACCTGACGCTGAACGGAAAGTCCCTGGGCCAGCGGAGCGAGTGTCCGCAACGCGTCTGTGTCTGGCGGGCCGTCCGCCTCCAGCCGGGCGAGAACGTGCTGGTCGCCAAGACGGAGGTCCAGAACCAGACGGTCGAAGATCGCATCGTCTGGCGCCGTCCCGCCGACCCCAAGGCGCCGATCCGCATCGACGCGGGAACCCTTATCGGCGCGGGCAAGACGACGGCGTTCGGATCGGACGCCTTCTTTACCGGCGGCCAAGCGCTCTCGGCCAATACGTCGGCGGACTATGGGCGTCCGGAGGTTCGCGCCGCCATCACCGGGACCGATGAGGTCGATGTCGCCGCGAGCTACCGCCAGGGGCGCTTCTCCTACGCCGTCCCCGTCGCGCCTGGTCGCTACAGCGTGCGCCTGACCTTCGTCGAGCCGAACCTCGCCGCTGGCGCGCGTCGCTTCGACGTCCTTGTCAATGGCGCGCTGGTCCTCAAGAACCTGGACGTCGCCGCCGAAGGGGGCGGCGCGCTGAAGGCGGTCACCAAGGCGTTCGAGGCGGAAGCGCGGGACGACGGCCTGACGCTGCGGTTCGTACCCACCCAGGGCGAAGCGATCGTCTCGGCTATTGAGATCAAGCCGGTCGACTAGGACTCCACGGGTGCTCGCTGCTTGATCGCCTACTCAGGCTTTTACGTCTCGTCCTTCGAAGACTTGATGCTCCTCCCGAAGGTTGAACAGTGCACTGGTTGAAATTCCGACTACAAAGGGCTGGCAACCCTCGGGCACGATGGTGCTCGCGCCGCATCTCGGTCGCAGATGGTGCTGTAAAGGCGAAGCTTTAAGTTCCATGACTCACCCGCGGCCGTTTCGACCGTCCTACCGAAGATCCGGTGTGTGGAGTGATGGCAAAGTCTGCTGTGGCGCACGGCGGAAGTCTTGGCCCGGAAAGGGCCGCGGGATGGGGGCTTGCTTGGAAGAGGGCGTCGCGGTCGCACGAAATGCGACCGCGATGAGGTGGTGTTAGGAGCCTTTGCCGAACCGTTGTCGGAAATCGCTTAGGGTGATCGTGAAGTCGTCCTGGCCGTGGAAGTCCGCGTCGGACAGCGCCGGCTTTTCCTTGGCCTTGTACCAGGCGGCGTATTGCGCCGTGTCGCGGCTGCTCTTGTTGTAGACGGTGGAATAGGTTCGCACCGCGATGGTCGGCGTCGCATCGCCTAGATGGAAGGTCATTATCCGTAACCAGCCGTCGCCGATGCCGACGTAGGGGTTGTTCACGCCCGCGTCGATCGCTGTCTGATGGCGGTCCTGATAGTCGCTGAGCACCTGCACGACCTTGTGGCCGAAGCGGTTGTCATCGGTCCGCAGGGCCTGACCGTGCTCGTGGCCGCACAGCACAAGGAAGATCTGGTCGTGCTGGCTGATGAACTTGTCCCAGACCATCTGCGGGGTGTTGTCGTTGGGGTCGACGGCGTTGTTGTCGATGATCGGGTTGGGCAGCCGGCGGCCGTCATTGTCCATGTAGTCGTGGGTCGTGACGATGGTCGGCAGGCCGGGGTGCTTGCGGATGACTTCGGCCGCCCACGCCAGGCTGTCGTTGGTCGGGTCGAAGCGCAGGCCGATGTGCAGGAAGGTGTAGCCGCCGGCCTTGAAGATCTGGGCGCTGTCGGCGCCGCCGTCATGCGAGTCCACGTACCAGGGCTTGCCCTTGAAGAACGCCGAGTCCGCGCCGAACACCGCATCGAAGTTCGTAAGGCCGCCGGCGTGCAGCATGCCAATGTCCTCGGGTCCCTTCACCACCGCCTTGGGCGGGTGGTTCACGTCGGTCCACATGGCGTCGTGGTCATGGTTGCCGGGCACGACGGCGAAGGGCGTCTTGCCGTCCAGCATGGCGTAGCCTTCGCGCGCCGTCGGCATCTCGATCTCGCGCACCTTGGGCGTGGGGGCGAATTCGTGGTCCATGACCGGATTGGGCGCGCGCTTGAAGCCGCGGGCCACGTGGTCGGGATCCATCTCCAGGCTCTGATGCTGCCAGACGTCGCCCAGGCCCACGACGAACGCGACGTCGCCGCCCTGGCTTTTGAGCCGGCTAGAGACGTAACGCAGCTGGTCCAGGAACATGTCGCGGCCGTCGAACGGGAAGCCGGCGACCTTCTGGTGGGTGTAGTCGATATAGTTTTGCGTGTCGGGCAGGACGGCGATCGAGAAGTCGCGAGTCTGCGCCGCGTGGGCCGGCGCCGCGACCAGGGTCAGCGACAGCAGGAGAGCGGCCCGGCTGAAGGGGGTCTTCATGGTGTGATGTCCTTGGCTGGGGATCAGAATTGCGCGCGCAGGGTCGCGCCGTAGCTGGCGAACTCGCCGAAGAACGGCACGTAGACGCCGGGCAGCAGGCTGCCGTAGCTGAGGTAGTTGGCGACGTAGTGCTTATCGGTGACGTTGCGGCCCCAAACGCTGAAGTCCCAGCGTCCATCGGCGGCGCGAAGCCCCGCGCGCAGGTTCAGCAGGCCATAGCCGCCGGTCCGCGAATAGGGTGAGTCATCGAGATAACCGTAGTAGTGGGACCGGAAGCTGTATTCCGCCACGCCGTAGCCGGTCAGACGATCGGTGACGTTATGCTCGTAGCGGGCGCTGGCGTTGGCGATCCAGCGGGGCGCGCCGGCCACCGGGCGTCCGGTCAAATCGCAGACGCTGACCGTCGAACCGGCCGGGCAGGGGCCGTTCTTGTAGGCCGCGTAGGTCGCGTCGTTGAACGAACCCGTGGCTGTCAGGGTCAGGCCCGTGAACGGGACGGCGGTCAGCTCGCCCTCGACCCCTTGGGTGCGCACGCTGCCGACATTGGTCAGCAGCTGGGCGACGTTGCCGTTGACCGTGGCGATGTAGGTCGCCTGGTAGTCGGAGACGTGGGTGTAGAAGGCGTCGACCGAGAACCGCAGGCGGCGCTGGAAGAACTCGCCCCGCAGGCCGGCTTCATAGCTGGTCGCCGTCTCGGGCTTGACGATCAGGCTGTCGGTCGTCTGGCCGGTGGCCGGCAGGCTGGTGTTGACGCCGCCGGCCTTCTCGCCGCGCGAGACGCTGGCGAAGTACATCAGGCTCGGCGTGGCGTGGTAGTCGGTGCTGAGCACGAAGGAGGGCGAGGTCTTGTCGGTGCTGACCTGGAACGGCGCCACCTTCTGGCTGACCAGGGCCGTGACGGCCTGGCCGTTAAGGAGCGAACGCGGCGTGTCGCGCCACACGGTTTCCTGCTTCTTTTCGTAGGTCTCGCGCAGGCCGGCGGTAATGTTCCAACGGGGGGTCACATGCCAGGTCGCCTGGCCGAAGGCGGCGTAGCTATGGGTCTCCGGCGTGGAATAGAGATCCCACTGGGTGTTGTTGTAGAGCAGCAGGCCCGCCAGGGCTGGCGAATACTGGGCATAGGTCGGCAGCAGGCCGTTGGGGATCCCGCTCAGCCAGGCCGCGGCGTCGGCGCCGTACTGGGTGATCGCCTGTACGTGCAGCTTCTGCTGGAAATAGTAGAGGCCTGCGACGGCGTCGACGTCGCCCATGCGCGGGAACTTGACCCGCAGCTCCTGGCTCAGCTGGTTGTGGTTGATCTTGTAGCCGCCGTTCAGCACGTCGGCCGCGGTGGCGTCGGTGTCGGAGTCCGAGGCGTAATGCCAGCGCCGGTAGGCCGTCAGCGAGGTGACGAGGAATTCGCCCAGCCGCCAGTTGGCCTCGGCCGAGAAGGCTGTCTGGCGCGTGCCGGTCTGGTCGTGCGCGCCGATATAGGTGGTCTCGCCTTCGGGATCGGCCTTCAGCACGGCGCCCACGGCGTTCAGCTTGGTCTGGAGGACCGTCGGCGTGACGCCCAGGGAATTGAGCGTCAGGACCGCGCCGGTGCTTTGCTGCTCGCGGTGATACTCGCCGATCAGGCGCAGGCTGAAGGCGTCGTTCGGCTTGTAGAGCAGTTGGCCGCGAACGCCCTTGCGGCCGATGTCGGCGACATCCTTGCCGGTCGTGACGTTGCGGACCACGCCGTCTCGGCTGGTGCTGTAGGCGGTCAGGCGGCCGGCCAACACGTCGCCCGCCAGCGGGCCGCTGATCGTGCCCTGATATTGCTGGAGATTGTCGCTGCCATAGGTGGCCTGGGCGCGGCCGCTGAATGCGAAGCTGGGCTCGGCGGTGGTGATATTGATCGCGCCGGCCGTGGTGTTCTTGCCGAACAGCGTGCCCTGCGGGCCGCGCAGCACCTCGATCTGGTCGACGTCGATCAGGTCGGTGGCGGCCATGCCGGGGCGGCCCAGGAATACGCCGTCCAGGAATACGCCCGCGCTGCCCTCCAGGCCATCATTGCCCGGATTGGTGCCCAGGCCCCGGATCGAGAAGCTGGACTGGTGGCCATTGGTGATCACGAAGTTGGTGCTGGGCACCAGGGTGCTGAGGTCCTCGATCCGGCGGTGGTCGTTGCGGGTCAGGTCGACGCCGCTGATCGCGGTCAGGGCGATCGGCACGTCGCTGATGCGTTCGCGCGACTTGCGGGCGGTGACGGTGACCTCCGCGATGGCGTCGACGGCCGGCGGCGCCTCGGACGTGGCGGCGGATTTGGCGGGAGCCGGCGAAACCAGGGCGGCCTTGACCAGGACGGCCCGATGCGGCCGTTGGATCACCACCGTCCCGCCGGAGACGACCTCGACGAGGCCCGTGCCTGACAGCATGCCGTGGATCGCCATGTCGAAGCTGGCGGCGTTGCGCACGGTCGAGGATCGGGCGCCCTGAACCATCTGCGGCGTGAACAGGATGTTGCGGCCGGACATGTGGGCCAGCTTGGTCAGGGCCTCGCCCAGGTCCTGCGACGGGATGTTGAAGCCGGTCGCATGCGTCTGGGCGGCGGCCGTGTTCGCGGCGGCCAGCCAGAGCGCGCTGGCCAGCAGCGCGCGCTTGATGTTGCGTGAGTTCATGTTCGTCGTCCCCGAAATTGGAGCGCGGAGGGGAGGGCGCTCCGGCTTTCGCAGGGCTTGACGACAGGGAACGGCGTTATCCGGGGTGTCGTGAAAATTTCACGGTCCGCGAGGGCTCAACGATGGGCAGCGGCGGCGGACCGGATCTCGAAACGGCCGGGACCGACTTCTCGCCAGGTCATCGGGTAGAGTGTCGATACGGCGTTGAGGAAGCCGACGGGATCGTTGACGTGGTAGACGCCGCTGATCGGCCTGGCGCCGATCGCGGGGTCCACGTCGAAGCTGGTCGGCGTCCGGGCGCCGAATTCCGCCAGGGCCGAAGCCAAGGTGGCGCCCCGCAGCACCAGTTCGCCCCGCTGCCAGGCCAGGGCGGAGGTCAGGTCCACTGGGGAGACGGTCAGTTGGCCGTCCGGCGCGAGTTCGGCGGCTTCGCCGGGGCGCAGGCGGGCGCGGACCGTCCTGGCGGCCGGATCGTGCAGCTCGACAGCGCCTTGCACCAGCACGACGCGCAGCGTCTCGTCCCGGCAGCGGACGGTGAAGCGCGTGCCCTTGTCCCACACCTGGAGCGGACCGGCGGCGACCCGGAACGGACGCCAAGCCTGGGTCATCCAGCGGCCATGACCGACGTCGAACTCCGCCTCGCCCCTGACCAGCCGGACCTCGCGGCTGAAGACGCCGTAGCGGACCTCCAGCCGGGTGGCCGCGTCCAGCCGCACGCGCGTCCCGTCGGGAAGCACGGTGTTCAGCTGCTCGCCGCGCGGCGTGGCGTAGGTCTGCTGGTTCGACAGCAGGGTGAACGTTGCGGCCGCCGCCGTGGCCAGGGCGGCGCCGGCGAAGGCCGCGCCCCGGAACCAGATCCTGGCCCGCCCCCGCGCCCGGGCGCCATGGCTGTCGCGCAGGCTCCGCGCGCGCAGCAGGGCGGGCGCCAGGACATCGGACCGTCCGGCCTGTTCGGACATGGTCCAGGACCTGGAGACGACGTCCATGGCCGCGGCATGTTCGGGCGCGGCCTTCAGCCAGGCCAGCAACTCCGCACGCTGGGGCTCGGAGAGGCTGTCGGAGCGGGCGCGCACGAACCAGCGCGTCGCTTCCTCGAGGACGCGTTCTTCGCTGGGCGCCAAGGTCGGGGCGGGGGCGACGGTCACGGCCGCAAGGTCTCCGCCAGCCGTCGGGAAATCAAGAGCAGCACACGTTCGACGTGACGCGATGCAGCCTTGGGCTCAATGCCGAGCCTGGCGGCGGCCTCGCGGTGGGTGAGGCCCTCGACGCGGACCAATAGGAAGACGCTGCGCGCGATCGGCGAGGCCTCCTCCAGGGTGGCGATGACCTTCGACAGCCGCTCTCGGGCGATGACAGAAGCCTCGGCCGACGGGCGATCGTCGCCCACCTCCCAGTCGTCATCCAGGCGGACCTGGGCGCTGCTGGCTTGGCGGCGGGCATTGCGCGCGCCGTCGATGATCAGGTTGGCGGCGATGCGGCGGAGCATGCCCTGCCACGACCGCACCGGCCTGGACGGCGGCGTGGCAAGAACTCGGGCGTAGACCTCTTGAACATAGTCGTCCACGTCGTCCCCGACACGCAGGCGCCGACGCAGATAGGCCCGCAGCAGGGGCTCCTCGTCCTGGACGAGGCGCTCGACATCGGGCTTGGGTTCGGGCGGCACGGCCGCGCTGATAGCGGTCGACTATAACAACTTTGCGAAGTTGGCGTTGGCCAGCCGCGCGCGCTCGCCAACGCTAAGGTAGAAGGTCTCGTTGGGGCGATAACCTCCGCGAAAGGCGCGGTCGTAGCCGACTGGGGCGCGGGCGGCCACGGGCTGGCGCGCATGGTCCAGGGCCAAGCGGCCGGCCTACATCCCCGACGATAAGGCCGCCCTGAAGGTGTCTCGCGGCAAACGTTGGTCGGATCAACCGGCTGACTGTTCGCGAACAGGTTCGTTGTTGCGGGTTCTAGGCTCAGGACTCATGGCCAGAAGACCACGGTCGCGGCGAGGGCTATGGCGGAGAGGGTGGGATTCGAACCCACGTTACGCTTTCACGTAAACCGCATTTCGAGTGCGGCGCATTCGACCACTCTGCCACCTCTCCAGGCGCCGTTCGGGAGAGCCGGAAAGGCCCCCGAGGTCGAGGGCGCGATACCTAGCGGCGTCGTCGGCGGGACGCAAGCCCCTGGACCAAGCTTTTTATCGAGCGAGCCCAGGGCGCGCGCGATTGTCAGAATGCAGCGGAAAAGCGGGGACTTCGCCAGGGTTCCCGGCGGCGCGTCCCGGGTCCCGACGCCCGTCGCCTCAGAGCTTCGAAAGGTCCACGACCGGGAAGCGCGGTCCCTGCTCGGGCGGGGAGGGCGGCTTGCCGGATCGGATCGCCACGCGGAGGGCGGGCGAGACCAGATCCGGGTCGGGCAGGATGGCGTCGGCGGCGGTGCGCAGGGCGATGAAGTCCAGCCGGTCGATCTTGTCGTTCAACTGGATATTGCCGGCCCTTTCCTCGGCCACGGTCGATTCGCGAGCCTCGACGGCGCAGACGCCCGGCAGGATCCGGGTTTCCGGCGGCAGGCCCAGAAGCTTGCGCGCGTCGTCCCAGGCCTTGCCGGCGTCGGCGCCCGGCACGTCGCAACGGCCCGCGCCGTCCTCGGGGCAGAGGATCAGGTCGCCGGTGAAGAGCATGTCGGCCATCTTGTAGGCCACCGCGCCGGGCAGGCGGCCGGTCAGGGCGATCGGGGTGATCTCCAGCCCGCCCATCGGGAAGGTGTCGCCGTCCTGGGCCAGCTTGTCGAAATCCCAGCCGTCCAGGTCGACCATGGTTTCCCCGAAGATCGGGGCCAGGCGCTTCAGGCTCTCGACGACCCGCGCGCCGATGCAGACCGAGGCGCCGGTTTCGTATTTCAG
The DNA here is from genome assembly GCF_012184455.1 of Caulobacter sp. SSI4214. NCBI lineage: Bacteria > Pseudomonadati > Pseudomonadota > Alphaproteobacteria > Caulobacterales > Caulobacteraceae > Caulobacter > Caulobacter sp. SSI4214. The sequence continues at coordinate 14,893 of NZ_SZWJ01000056.1, forward strand.
ATGGCCGGCGGCGGAGAGATGGCCGGTGTGCAGGCCCGTTTCCAGGATCCAGGTGGGACCCAGATCCTTGGCGCGGATGTCGGCGATGATCTGGTCGACGAAACCCGTGTCGACGGCTTCGGTCTGGGGGTCGAAGTCCAGAACCGGGTCGACGATGGCGCAAAGAAAGGTCGCGGTGTCGACGATGACATAGGTCATGGTCCCGGTCGCGGGGTGGCGATATGCGGTGAGTTCCGGCTGCATCGAATAGCCCTAGACGCCCGAGGCGCGCACCATGGGGGCTAAGCCGTTAAACATCCGCGAACGCCGCGCGATCGTCGATCGCGGGTATGCGGATCAGCGCGACGGTTCGCTGGCCGGGCAGCCGCGACCGTCGGCGCGCATGTCCTGCACCCAGAGCGGCTCGACATAGCGGCTTCCATCGCGGAATCCAGGCGCGCAGCCGGCCGGCACGTCGCCATGACCCCGTCCGGAGCCGGTCATCACCGACAGCGCCAGGGACTGGCTTTCGCCGCCGCGCCGCCACGGTCCGCCATAGCCGTATCCGCCGCCGTACCCATAATAGGGATCAAGATAGGCGCCGCGCTTGCCGTAGTCGGTCTTCGAGACGGCCACGCCGACCGTGGTGTTCTCGCCGACCGGCATCAGGGCCGAGGCGTAGGCGCTGCGATAGCCGCCCGAACCCACCGAGAAGCCCGCCGAACCGTGGATCTTGCGCTTGCCGTCGGCGTCGCGGTCGTCGTCCTGGTCGCGCGCGGCCGGCACGATGCCGCGCGGGCCGTCCTCGACCTGGGGCGCGGGATTGGTGGTGATGAACGCGGCGATCTGTTCCTGGGTGGTCAACGGCTTGGCCGGCGTCGCGGGGGCCGGCGTCGGCGCGGCGGCGGTCGCGGTCAGGGCCTGGGCCGAGGGCTTGGCCTGGGCGGTGGCGATCACCTCGTCGTCGGCGGGCGCCGCCCGCGCGGCGGCGGCGTTCAGGGCCAGGGAGGCGACGATGATCGCGAGATGAGGCCGCATGACTACGCTCCACGACGACGGAACCCCAACAGTGCGCCGCCAAGTCAGCCTAATTAGGGCGAGTTTGTCGCCGGGGCGCAAGTTTTGCCTCGTCGCGACATTTAGGCCGGGTTCAGAGGGTTTCCAGACAGGCCTGCAGCGCCGCCATGTCCGCCGGCAACGGGGTTTCGAAGCGCAGGGCCTCGCCGGTGATCGGATGGACGAAGCCCAGCACCGCCGCGTGCAGGGCCTGACGCGACAGGCCGGCCTCCCGGATCATCTCGCGCACCGCCGTCGCCGGTTGGCCCGCGCCGTAGACCGGATCGCCCAGGCACGGCGAGCCCTTGCTGGCCATGTGGACGCGGATCTGGTGGGTGCGGCCCGTTTCCAGCCGGCAGGCGACGCGCGCGGCCAGGGGCTTGTCGGCGGGGCCGAACGCGGCCTCGACGCGGTAGTGGGTGATCGCCTCGCGGCCGCCCGCGCGCAGCACCGCCATCTTCTTGCGATCGCCGGGCGAGCGGCCGATGCGGGTCTCGATCGTGGACGCGGCCGGCGAGGGCGCGCCGCGCGTCAGGGCGATGTACAGGCGGTCGATGTCGTGGGTCGAGAACAGCCGCGACAGGCCCTGGTGAGCCGCGTCGCTCTTGGCCGCGACCATGACGCCGGAGGTGTCCTTGTCCAGGCGGTGGACGATGCCCGGCCGCGCCACCCCGCCGACCCCTGACAGGCTGTCGCCGCAATGGTGCAGCAGGGCGTTGACCAGGGTGCCGGTCCACGAGCCCGGCGCCGGGTGCGCCGCCATGCCGGCCGGCTTGTCGACCACGATCAGGTGCTGGTCCTCGTAGAGGACGGTCAGAGGAATAGCCTCGGGCTCGGGCTCGGCCGCGGCGGGCGGCGGGACCGACAGGACATAGGTCCCGGCCCGGGCCTTGCGCGAGGCGTCGGCGACCGGCTGGCCGTCGAGGCTGAGGCGGCCCTCGCCGATCAGGGCTTGCAGCCTGGCGCGGGACAGGGCGGGAAACAGCGGCGCCAGCGCCTTGTCCAGCCGCTGGCCAGCCTGATCGGCGGGCAGGTCGACGGTCAGGACCTCGGGGGCGCCCGCTTCGAAGGCGCCGTCCGCGAAGGCCAGGTCCGCGAAGTCGTCGTCCATGTCATCGACGGCGCGGGTCATCGCCGCTCCAACGCCAGCCGCAGGCCGAACGCCAGGAAGACGCCGCCGGTCACGCGGTCCAGCCAGCGGACCACGCTCGACACGCGCAGCAGGCCGGCGATCGGCACGGTGGCGGCGATCAGGACCGCGAACCACAGCAGGCCCTCGGCCACGTGGATGCCGGCCAGCAGCAGGCCGAAGCGGGCGGGATCGACGCCGGCCGGGATGAACTGCGGCAGGAACGAGACGTAGAAGATCCCGACCTTGGGATTGAGCAGATTGGTCAGCAGGCCCCGGCGCATCGCCGCGATCGGGCCCGCGTCGATGGCTTTCATCTCACCCGGTTCGAACTGGTCGCGGGGCTTGACGATCATGCGAAGGCCGGTCCAGGCCAGGAAGGCGGCTCCGGTCCACTTCAGCGCCGTATAGGCCAGGGTCGAGGCGGTCAGCAGGGCCCCGATGCCGAAGGCGGCCGCCGCGCCCCAGAGGAAGCAGCCCAGGCCGATGCCGATCGCCGCGCCCGCCGCCCGGCGCGGCCCCTCGGCGGCGGCCGTGCGAATGACCAGCGCCGTGTCCAGGCCCGGCGTCAGGGTCAGCAGGCCGGCGGCCAGGCTAAAGGCGACGAGGGCGTCAGTCGTGGTCATGGAGCGGCGCGTCCGTCTCGACCAGTTCGCCGTCCTTCAGCACGCGGTAGAAGCACGAGCGGAAGCCGACGTGGCAGGCGCCGCCGTCGCCGCGCGGACGAACCTTGATCAGCACCGCGTCCTGGTCGCAGTCGACCCGCAGCTCGACCACGTCCTGCAGCTGGCCGCTGGTCTCGCCCTTCTTCCAGAGCGCGTTGCGCGAGCGGCTGAAATAGTGGGCGACGCCGGTTTCGACGGTCAGCTTCAGGGCCTCGTCGTTCATCCAGGCCAGCATCAGGATCTCGCCGGTGTCGGCGTGCTGAGCCACCGCCACGACCAGACCGTCGGCGTTGAAGCGCGGGGCCAGGGCCGCGCCGCGTTCCAGATCGTGCTTGCTGTGCGCTTGGGGAAACAGGTTGGTGCTCATGGCGCCACATATGGCGCAGGCGCTGAGCCTGCGCTAGGTTCCGCGTCTCCCCGAGGGACGGGACAGGGATGACTCTGAAGGACCGCATCAAGGCCGCCGTCGCGGCTCTGGACGTGTGGGCTCGGCCCTGGGCGCGGCGCTCGCGCTGGAACGGCTACGCCTACGAATTCCTGCTGTTCGGCCTGAAACAGGCCTGGGCCTGCCTGTTCGGCGCTCTGATGCTGGCCCTGCTGGTGGGCACCCATCTGTTCTGGCCCGCCCACGCGCCGCTGGCCCGCTACGACTTTCTCGTCATCGCCGCGGTCGCGATCCAGGCGGCGCTGCTGGCGCTGAAGCTGGAGCGCTGGGACGAGGCGCTGGTCATCTTCATGTTCCACGTCGTCGGCACGGTGATGGAGCTGTTCAAGACGGCCCATGGCTCTTGGATCTATCCCGAGCCCAGCCTGTTGCGGATTGGCGGCGTGCCGCTGTTCACCGGCTTCATGTACGCCTGCGTCGGCAGCTATATCGCGCGGATCTGGCGGCTGTTCGACATCACCTTCGAGCGGTATCCGCCGTTCTGGAGCACGCACATCCTGGCGGTGCTGATCTACGCCAACTTCTTTTCCCACCACTACATCGTCGACTTCCGGGTCGGGCTGTTCGCCCTGTCGGCGCTCCTGTTCGGCCGGACGTGGTTCGTGTTCACGCCCGATCAAACCGCGCGGCGGATGCCGATGTTGATGGGCGCGGTGCTGGTGTCGCTGTTCATCTGGTTCGCCGAGAACCTCGGGACCTTCGCCGGGGCGTGGATCTATCCCAGCCAGGCGGACGGCTGGCGCCTGGTGCCGATCGAGAAGATGGGCGCCTGGTATCTGTTGATGCTGATCAGCTTCGTGCTGGTGACGCTGGTGCATCGCCCCGTCGACGCCTGCGTCGCGCGGCTGCGCGAGGGCATCTGGCGGGCGGCTTGATCCTCCCCCGCGTCGCGGGGGAGGATCCATTTCCTACTTCCGCACCAGGTCCATGAACCGCTGTTGCAGGACCTTGTCGGTCTTGAACACGCCGCGGAACTGGGTGGTGATCGTCGAGACGTCGTGGTGGTGGACGCCGCGCGTCGACATGCACTGGTGCTCGGCGTCGATCAGCACGGCGACGCCGGCGGCCGAGAGGTGGTCCTCGATGGCGTCGGCGATCTGCATGGTCATGGTCTCCTGGGTCTGGAGACGCTTGGCGAAGATCTCGACCAGGCGCGCCAGCTTCGACAGGCCCACGACCTTGCCGGTCGGCATGTACGCCACCCAGGCCTTGCCCAGGAACGGCGCCATGTGGTGCTCGCAGTGGCTCTGCACGTCGATGCCGCGCAGCATGACCATGTCGTCATAGCCCTGCACGTCCTCGAAGGTGCGCGACAGCTCCTTGGCCGGATCGCCGTGATAGCCGGCGAACCATTCCTCGAAGGCCTCGACCACGCGCTTGGGCGTATCGATCAGCCCCTCGCGTTCGGGATTGTCGCCGGCCCAGGCCAGCAAGGTCCGCACGGCGGCCATGGCCTCCTCTTTCGAGGGGCGTTCAGCGGCTTCAAGATCAAGATCGTCGGCGCCGATCAGGGTTCGTTCGCGAGCGAGGGCGTCCATGTCAGAGGGGTCTTTCCACGGGCTGAGTTGCGCCAGGACGCCGGTCGTCCTGGAATGACGCGTGCCACCCGTTTCACGGCTACGGTCGAAGCGTCGCGATGGACGTATCGATGGGCGTGGCCCAATCCGTATCCGAAGGATATATGGAGCCGGCCCCGCCTGGGGGCAACATCTCCGTTACGTCACAGCATCGCGACATCATGACCTTGAAGATCCACGACACCCTGGCGCGCGAGAAGCGCGACTTCGTTCCCGCCGATCCCACGCGGGTGACGATGTATGTCTGTGGCCCGACGGTCTACAACCACGCCCACATCGGCAATTTCCGGCCGGTGGTGGTGTTCGACGTGCTGTATCGCGTGCTGCGCCATCTCTATGGCGAGGACGCGGTGGTCTACGCCCGCAACGTCACCGACGTGGACGACAAGATCAACAAGAAGGCCGCCGACGAGGGCGTGCCGATCAGCGTGATCACCGAGCGCTATCTAGCGGCCTACCACCAGGACGCGGATGCGCTCGGCGCGCTGCGGCCCAATCTCGAGCCCAAGGCCACCGAACACATCGGCGCGATCCTGGAGATGATCGGCCAGCTGGTCGAGAACGGCAGCGCCTACGCCGCCGAGGGCCACGTGCTGTTCGACACCCAGAGCTTCGCCGACTACGGCCAGCTGTCGGGCCGGCCGCTGGACGAGATGATCGCCGGCGCCCGCGTCGAGGTCGCGCCCTACAAGCGCCACCCCGCCGACTTCGTGCTGTGGAAGCCCTCCAAGGAAAACGAGCCCGAGTGGGAAAGCCCCTGGGGCGCGGGCCGTCCGGGCTGGCACATCGAATGCTCGGCCATGATCGACAAGGCGCTGGGCAAGACGATCGACATCCACGCCGGCGGCATCGACCTGACCTTCCCGCACCACGAGAACGAGGTCGCCCAGAGCCGTTGCGCCCACAAGACGTCGGTGCTGGCCAACTACTGGATGCACAACGGCTTCCTCGACATGGGCGGGGAGAAGATGTCCAAGAGCCTGGGCAACGTCATCATCCCGCACGAGCTCTTGAAAACGGTTCCGGGCGAGGTGATCCGCTGGGCGCTGCTGTCGGCCCACTACCGCCAGCCGCTGGACTGGACGCCGGAGCTCCTGGAGCAGAGCAAGAAGTCGCTGGACCGCCTGTACGGCGCCCTGCGCCGCGCCAAGGACGTCGCGCCCGACCAGGCCATGGAGGCCCCGGCCGAGGTGATGGCCGCCCTGATGGACGACCTCAACACGCCGCTGGCGACCTCGGCCTTCTTCGAGGTGTCGAGCCTGATCGAGAAGGCCGTGACGGCCGGCGACACCGTCGCCATCGCCGCCAACAAGGCGCGCCTCCTGGAGGCCGGCGCCCTGCTGGGCTTCCTGCAGGCCGATCCGGACAGCTGGTTCGAAGGCGACGCCTCCGACGAGCTGAAGGCCCAGGTCGAGGCGCTGCTGGCTCAGCGCGTCGCCGCGCGCGCCGCCAAGGACTGGCCCGCCGCCGACGCCATCCGCGCCCAGCTCGACGCCCTGGGCGTCGTGGTCATGGACGGCCCGTCGGGCGCCACCTGGCGGATGAAGGACTGAGGGCCATGAAGCGCGCCGTCGAGCACCGCATCGGGGTCCAGGCCCCCGCCGAGATCGTCTGGGAGGTCGTGTCCGACTTTTCGACCTGGCACGAATGGAACCCCCTCTACCGCAAGGCCGAGGGGCAGATGAAGATCGGCACGGCCCTGACGCTGGAGCAGCACCTGCCCGACCAGCCGGCCCAGGTGATCGCGCCGATCGTCCAGGACTGGGTGCCCTACGAGCAGCTGCACTGGCGATCCAGCCGCATGGGCGGCTTCGTCACCGCCATCCGGTATCTCGAGATCGAGAACATGGGCCCGGAGAACGCCACCTTTTCGAACGGCGAGCTGTTCATGGGGCTTCTGCTGCGCTTCGTGTCGCGCGAGGAGCGCCGCCGGCTGAAGGCCGCCTTCGCGGCGATGGGCGAGGCGGTGCGCGATCGGTCCGAGGTCCTCTGGTCCGAGCGCCGACGGGCCCCCATCTGAGACGCGCGATGATCGACGACCTCTACAGCGCGAAAATCCTGACGCTAGTGGCCAACATGCCGCGCGCCGGCCGCCTGGCCGCGCCGGACGCCACCAGCGAGAAGACCGCCAAGCTGTGCGGCAGCCGAATCGTCGTCGATGTGACGATCCAAGACGGCCAGGTCGTCGACTACGCCCAGGACGTCTCGGCCTGCGCCCTGGGCCAGGCCGCCGCCGCGATCCTCGGCGCCAACGTGATCGGCGCCGAACTTTCCGAGATCGAGTTGGCGCGGGACTCGCTTGCCGCTATGCTCAAGTCGAACGGTTCGCCTCCCGCGGGCCGGTTTGCGGAGCTCGCCGTGCTGGAGCCGGTCAAGGACTATCCCGCCCGTCACGCCTCGACGCTGCTGGCGTTCGACGCGACGGTGGAGGCTGTCCGGAAGGCCACAGCCCGCTCCGAAACGCGAACTAGCACCGCCGGCGCGGCTTGATCCTTCCCTCCGGGGAGTGTGTAACCGCACTGCAACAAAGTCGCGCGCCGGCAATGTCTCTCTATGAACGCACCGTCGACCTTGGCCTCCGGGCCTACAAGTTGACGCTCTCGCCCTTTATCGGGCGTCAGTGCCGCTTCGCGCCGACCTGTTCGGAGTACGCGGCCGCCGCCCTGAAGGATCATGGCCCGATAACGGGTTCTTGGCTGACGTTGCGACGGATTTGCCGCTGCAATCCGTTTGGCGGATCGGGTTACGACCCGCCGCCGCCGCGACACCAGCCACGCAAGTGGAAATGTGAAGAATGATCGATCTGGTTTTCCCCGACGGCTCCTCGCGACAATATCCGGACGGCTCGACAGGGCGCGACGTCGCCGCCGCCATCTCCAAGTCGCTGGAAAAGAAGGCGCTGCTGATCAAGCTGGACGGCCAGGTGCTGGACCTGGACCGCGCCCTGACGCCCGACCTGCTGACGGGCGAGCGCAAGTTCGAGATCCTGACGCGCGACGCGCCCGAGGCCCTCGACACCATCCGTCACGACACGGCCCACGTGCTGGCCGAGGCGGTGCAGGAGCTGTTCCCCGGCACCCAGGTGACGATCGGCCCGAACGTCGAGGACGGCTTCTACTACGACTTCGCCCGCGACGAGCCTTTCAGCCTGGATGATCTGGAGAAGATCGAAAAGCGCATGAAGGAGATCGTCGATCGCGACGAGAAGATCACGCGCGAGGTCTGGGACCGCGACGAGGCCATCAAGCACTTCGACGAGATCGGCGAGCAGTACAAGGCGCAGATCATCCGCGATCTGCCCAACACCGACACGATCACGGTCTATCGCCAGGGGAACTGGAAGGACCTGTGCCGCGGTCCCCACCTGCCGTCGACCAAGCACGTCGGCAAGGCCTTCAAGCTGACCAAGCTGGCCGGCGCCTATTGGCGCGGCGACCAGAACAACGCTCAGCTGCAGCGCATCTACGGCACGAGCTGGGCCACCGAAGCCGACCTCGACGCCTATCTGAAGCGCGTCGAGGAAGCCGAGAAGCGCGATCACCGCAAGCTGGGCAAGACCATGGACCTCTTCCACATCCAGGAAGAGGGCAAGGGCATGGTGTTCTGGCACCCGAAAGGCTGGGCGCTCTATCGCGTGCTGGAAGACTATATGCGCCGCCGCCTGGACGCGGCCGGCTATAAGGAGGTCAAGACGCCGCAGATCCTGGACCGGAGCCTGTGGGAAAAGTCGGGCCACGCCGAGAAGTTCGGCCACGCCATGTTCATGTGCGAGAGCGCCGAGGGCGAGGTCCTGGCCGTCAAGCCGATGAACTGCCCCGGCCACATCCAGATCTTCAACGTCGGCCAGAAGTCCTATCGCGAACTGCCGCTGCGCATGGCCGAGTTCGGCGCCTGCCACCGCTACGAGCCGTCGGGCTCGATGCACGGCATCATGCGCGTGCGGGCCTTCACCCAGGACGACGCCCACATCTTCTGTCGCGAGGAGCAGGTCACCGAGGAGAGCGCGCGATTCATCGAATTGTTGCGCTCGGTCTATAACGACTTGGGCATGACGCTGGCCGACACCAAGTTTTCGACGCGTCCCGAGCTGCGCGCGGGTACGGACGAAATCTGGGACAAGGCTGAAGCCGCTCTATCGGCGGCCGCCGAGGCGGCGGGCGAGACCCTGGTGCTCCAGGAGGGCGAGGGCGCCTTCTACGGTCCCAAGCTGGAGTTCTCGCTGAAGGACGCGATCGGCCGCGTCTGGCAGTGCGGCACCCTGCAATTAGATTTCGTTCTGCCGGAACGATTGGGCGCTGAATACGTTTCCGAGGACGGTTCGAAGAAGCGTCCCGTGATGCTTCACCGCGCCATTCTGGGGTCCTTCGAGCGATTTATCGGCATTCTGTTGGAGAACTACGCGGGCGCCTTGCCCGTCTGGCTGGCGCCGACGCAAGTCGTGGTGGCCACCATTACCTCCGACGCCGACGACTATGCCCGCGAGGTCGTTGAGACGTTGACGAATCTAGGTATGCGCGCGGAACTGGACCTTCGGAACGAGAAGATCAACTATAAGATTCGCGAGCATAGCCTCGCCAAGACGCCAGTGATCGCGGTTGTGGGACGCAAGGAAGCAGAGACGAGGCAACTGGCCTTGCGCCGCCTGGGCGGCGAGGGACAGAGCGTCTTGCCGCTTGAGGAAGCCCTGGCCGTCCTGACCGCTGACGCCACCCCGCCGGACGTGGCGCGCGCGCGCGCCGCCAAGGCGTCACTGGAGGCCGCGACCGCCTGATGAACAGCATGATCCCGTCCCTCTCGACCATTACCGCCGGCGCCCGTCCGGCTCGCCCGAACGTGTCGGTGGTCATGGTCGTCTATCGGACGGGAGACGCGCTCATCGAGAGCATCAGGCACGTGCTGGCCGAGCCGTTGGTCGACGAGTTCGTGATCGTCGACAACGGCTCGTGCGCTCGCGACGAGGACATGCTGCGCGCCCTGGCCCTGACCGAGCCGCGCGTCGTGCTCAAGCAGGGCCACGGCAATATCGGCTTCGCGCGCGGGGCCAATCTGGGCGCCACGACGGCGGGCGGCGAGCACATCGTCTTCCTCAATCCGGACGCCAACCTGCAGCCCGGCTGCGTGGCCAGCCTGGTGACGGCCTTCAAGGGCCAGCCGACGCCGACCATCGTCGGGGCGCGGGTGCTGAACGTCGACGGCTCCGAGCAGCGCGGCGGCCGTCGCGGCGAGGTGACGCCGATGAGCACCGTGCTCAGCTTCGGCCAACTGACCCGCCGCTATCCGAAGCTGGCGGCCTTCGAGATACACCGGGAACACGAGCCGGTGCCGGCGGGACCGGCGCCGATGCCGACCATCTCGGGGGCCTGCTTCGCCATGCGCCGCCGGGATTTCGACGCCCTGGGCGGTTTCGACGAAGGCTATTTCCTGCACGTCGAGGACATCGACCTGTGCTGGCGCGCCCGCCGCGCCGGCGGCCAGGTGCTGTTCCAGCCCAAGGCCCAGGTCGTGCATCTGGGCCACACCAGCCTGGAGCATCCGGTCAAGGTCGAGTTCCACAAGGGCGTCGGCCTGACCCGCTATTTCATCAAGCGCGCCGACTCGTTCCAGCTGTTCGCCGCCGCGGTGCTGCTGGCCCCGGCCATCATGCTGATGAGCGTCTGCCGCCCGCTGCTGTGGAAGCTGACCGGGCGGCCGATTTAGGGCGACGGTCTGGTCGGCTTTCGGCCCTAATAGATATCCCTCCTCAACCGACCTCCCCGGCGAACGCCGGGGCCCAGATTCATCCAGAGCGCTTGGGGGTGGTGCGACATCGCTCCGAACTAAAGGGACGCGCGCCCGTGGGTTCGATCTGGGTCCCGGCAGTCGCCGGGAAGCTCAGGTTTATGGGAGAAGGGGAGAGGCTGTTCGCGGCCCTTAGCGGCCCTCTCTTGTAAGTCGCTCAGAGGCCTTTGCCGCCTCTCTGACACACTGGGAGATTTCTCTTTCGACCTTGACGCATTTCGCCGTGTAAATTTCCTGACCATCGCGGCTGAACACCACTGTCGTGAGCCATCGGCCGCCGGCAGCAGGCTTTATCTGATCGACTAGGGCCTTCATCGGGCGCCCGGTCACATCCTGCACCGCGCTGCGAAAGTCGCCCGCGAAACGCTGGGTCAAGCCGTCATCACCTCCCGTCCAGACTTCGACTGCAGACGTTGTGATGCTCGATACGAGAAGAAGTTCAAGGATCATCGCCAGACATTATCTCCGGTGCGTCCGCAATCCAACCAGATCTGTCCTCAGGAACCGCCGCTACATCGGCCCGATCGTTTCGAACCGCTTGCCGTCCGGCCCCTCGATCGACGTGGGCGCTTGCAGGTTCCTGGCGGGAAGCATCGCCCGGTAGCGCTCGTAGATGGCGCCGGCGTTCAGCTTCGACTTGGCCGTCAGGCAGAGGTCGTATTCGCCCTCGCGGCCCCACGGCTTGCGTTCGACATGGGCCAGGTCGCGGTCGGTCCTGACCATGTCGGACACGGTGTCGGAAAGCGCCCGGTCGATGCCGCCGCCATAGCTGCCGAAGCGGATCGTCACGTCGCAGCGCGACGCCGGGCCGC
>NZ_SZWJ01000057.1:0-26301 GCF_012184455.1 Caulobacter sp. SSI4214
CGCGGGCTCGGCGGCCGGCGTCAGTTTCTTGCCCGTCAGCCAGGCGATCACATCGTCGAGGATCTTCATCGTGTTTGGCTCATCTATCAGATAGTGGGCGTTTTGCGGGTATTCGCGATAGTCGGCGGTCGCGTACTTCTGTCCGACCCGGCGGACGTCCTCGGGCGGCGTGGTGCGATCCAGGCCGCCGGCCAGCACCAGCACCGGCACGGTGACCTTGGCGCTGTCGACATGGGCGGCCTTGTTCGGATCCTTGTGAGGCCAGGCCAGGTCGGACAGCACCTGACCGCTGTCGTGAACCATCTTGGCGTACAGCCCATCATGGCGCGGCGCGGGCACGGCGTTCATGACGCCGAACTTGAAGCCCGGTTTCCACATCTTGCCCGCCCGCGTCTCGGGCTTGGATTGCAGGGCCAGGTTCAGGAAGGTGAAGACCGGCGAAAGCTTTGGCTTGCCGCGCGCGTCGGCCGGCGAGGCGGGCGCGAACAGCACCAGCCCGGCGGCGTGACCGGCCTCGGCGATCTTCTGGGCGATCAGCCCGCCCATCGAGTGGCCAAAGACCAGAGGCTTCTTGCCCGTCTCCTTGGCCAGGGTCTGGGCCAAGGCGCTCATCTCGGCGACATAGTCGGCCAAGGTCAGGCCGGCGAGGCCGGCGCGCGGCCCCTCGACGGTGCGCACCGCCGACCGGATCGTCGGCGTCTCGACGCGAAACCCCTCGGCCCGCAAGCGCGCGGCGATGGGGTCCCAGACGTCCCCCGCGCAGCCATAGCCGTGGATCAACAGAACGGTATCCGCCATCCGGTACTCCCCTGCGCGGCGGCGAAGCGATCAGCCGCGCGCGAACCCCTCGAACGCGGCGACCACGGCTTCGTAGACCCCGCGCTTGAAGGGTACGATCAGTTCGGGCGTTTCGTCGAGCCTGCCCCATTTCCATGCGTCGAACTCGACGTGCTTGTCCGCCTCGAGATCGATCTCGGCGTCGTCTCCGGTGAAGCGATAGGCGAACCAGACCTGTTTCTGACCAAGCCAGCCTCGCGAATGCTTCGGATCGGCCAGAACCTCGGGCGGGAAGTCGTAGGTCAGCCAGCCCTCGGTGCGGCCCAGAAGCGCGATCGAGGTGACGCCGGTTTCCTCGGCCAGCTCGCGGCGAGCGGCGGTTTCCAGGTCCTCGCCCTCGTCGACGCCGCCTTGCGGGAACTGCCAGTTATAGGGCGGCGGCTGCTTGTGGCGGCGCCCCAGCCAGACGCGCCCCTCGCCGTTGAATAGGACGACGCCGACGTTCGGGCGGTGCTTGAGATAGTCGAGCTCGGTCATGCCGAGCTTTAGAGCAGGAGTTCTAGCGGTGCGCCAGCGCCGAGGCCGGAGCCAGCTGCAGGCCGCGCGCCTGCAGGCCGGCGGCCCAGATTCGCACCTGGTTGATCGTCACCGGATAGGCGAAGCCGGAGCCGAGCGACTGGCCGCGACCGGCGGCGCCGCCTTCCAGCGCGCGCAGCTGCGCGTCGATGGCGCTGGCCGACAGCTCGTCGTCGATGACCCGGTCGGCCGAGGCGCGCGGCACGGGCCCCGCGCGGCGGGAGGCCAGACCGTCGTCGATAAAAGCCAGGCCGCGCGACTTCAGCACGGCGTTGAACGTCGACATGGCCTGATCGTTCTCGACGAACTTGGCGCCCAGATAGTTCGACAGGCCGAAATAGCCGGTGGCCCGCGACATCAGCCATTCCAGCTTGCGCACCGTGTCGTCGGGACGATTGGCGGCGATCAGGGTGTAGGGGCCCGGATCGTTGGCGGGATAGTCGGCCGGCTCCATCGGCGTTTCCAGCAGCACCTCGTGGCCGTGGGCGCGGGCCAGATCGATCCAGCCTTGCAGGTTCTCCGCATAGGGGGCGAAGGACAGGGTGATCTCGCCGGGCAGGGTCTCGATCGCCGCGCGGGTGGTCTGGGCGTTGAGACCCAGGCCGCCGATCACCACCGACACCTTGGGGCGGCCATTGGGCGTGAACGGCCGGGCATAGGCCTCGGCGGCCGTCCGGCCATCGGCGCCGATGATCGGCAGGGGACCGCCGCCAGGCCCGGGGGCGGTCAGGCCCGCGATCGGCGCCTGGGCCAAGCCGGGTCCCTGCTGGATTGGCGGAAGATTCTGGGTTTCAGCCGGCGGAAGCTCGCCGGTCTCGGCGGCCGCCTTGGGCGCGAACGGGTTGCGCGACAGGTCCATCCGGCCGGGCGTCAGGGCGGCTTCCTCGGCGCCCTCGGCGGTCAGGGCCTCGCGCCAGCCATCGGGCGCGTTCTTCGTGGCGCCGATCTGGGTCAGAGGCAGGCGAATCACCGGCGAGCCGGCGTGAGGATCGCTGGTGATCAGCACCAGGGTCGCCAGCGAGGCCAGAAACAGGCAGGCCGCGCCGCTGGCGCTGATGTAAGGATTGGCCAGCGCCGTCATCAGCTTGGCGCGCGCGTCACCGCCGCCGCTCTTGGCGGGCGTGGCGGCGGCATAGGCGGGCTTGCGTGAGAACGTGACGGCCATGACCTCACGACCCTATCGGCAAGCTTCGAATATATGGTTAACGAGATATGGCCAAAGCGGCGTCGCGTCGCGGCGCGACGACGCGGCGGCTTTGCCGAGACCCTCTCCGGCCGCCTATTTCTCCTGGACCGGCGGGCCCTTTCCGGCCGCCGCCGCGGCCTTGGCGGTGACCTCGGCGATCTTGGCGGCGGGCTTGGGCAGCTTGGGCACATTGGCCACGCCCCCCGCCTTCAGAACGGCGATGGCGCGCTGCAGCTGGAAGTCGCCCTTCTTGTCGTCGAATCCGGCGGGCGGCGCCTCGGCGGGGTTGTGAACCCCTTGACGGGTCTTGCCCTCGTCGGCGTTCAGGGCGTTCTTGAAGCTGGCCTCGCTGAACCAGACGCGGTTGGCGATGTCCTGGGCCTGGTCGCGGGTCTGGGCGACCTCGAGGTCCGGCGTGATGCCGGTCTTCTGGATCGAGCGCCCCGACGGCGTGTAGTAGCGCGCCGTGGTCAGCTTAAGGGCGCCGTCGGCCCCGCCGCGCAGCGGGATCACCGTCTGCACCGAGCCCTTGCCGAAGCTGGTGATGCCGACCAGTTCGGCGCGGTGGCGATCCTGCAGGGCGCCGGCGACGATTTCGGCGGCCGACGCCGAGCCCTGGTTGATCAGCACCACCATCGGCAGGCCGTTCAGGAGATCGCCGGGCTTGGCGTTGTAGCGCTGGATGTTGCGCGGGTCGCGACCGCGCTGGCTGACCACCTCGCCGCCGTCCAGGAATACATCGGCCACGCCGACCGCCTGATCCAGCAGACCGCCGGGGTTGTTGCGCAGGTCGAAGATCAGACCCTTCATGTGCGGGTTCTTGGCCTTCAGGTCGTTGATCGACGCGATCAGCGCCTCGGTGGCCTTCTCGTTGAACCCGGGCAGACGGACATAGCCATAGTCGCCTTCCATGCGGGCGATGGTGGCCTTGGGCTTGATGACCTCGCGCACCAGCTTGACGTCGAACGGATCGGTCTTGTCGCGGGCGATCGTCAGGGTGACGGCCTCGCCCGGCGCGCCGCGCATCTGCTTGACCGCCTCGTTGACGGTCAGGCCGAGGACGCTCTGGCCGTTGACGGCCGTGATGTAGTCGCCGGCCTGAATACCCGCGCGGGCCGCCGGGGTGCCGTCCATCGGCGAGATGACCTTGACTACGCCGTCCTCGCTGGTGACCTCGATGCCGAGGCCGCCATATTCGCCGCGCGTGGTGTCCTGCATGTCCTCATAGGCGTCGGGCGCCAGATAGCCCGAGTGCGGGTCGAGGCTGGTCAGCATCCCGTCCAGCGCCGCCTCGATCAGCTTCTTGTCGTCGACCTCGGTGACGTACTGGTCCTCGACCGTGCCCAGCACGTCGCCGAACAGTTCGAGCATCTTGTAGGTCTTGGCCTTGGGCGCGTTGTTGGCCTGGGCGATGGGGCTGACATAGGCCATGGCCCCCGCGCCGAGGACGAAGGCGGAAACGCCGATGAGCAGGTACTTGCGCATTAAGGCCCAGAAGGCTCCCTACGCGACGCGCGGCGCCGCAACCGTTGTTAGCTTCGTCCAATCCTGTCAGGGATCGGAGGTATAATTGCGGCCAAGCATTACCGAAAAACCCGGCTACCGCGACTCCTGTTTCAGCCAGCGCTCCGGATCCGCCGGTTCGCCGTTTTCGCGGACCTCCATATAGAGCTCCGGATCGGAGGATACATGATCGGGCATCTTGCCGATCGGAACCCCCGCCGCGACAGATTGTCCGGGCGACGCCGAGATTTGATCCAGCCCGGCAAGGACCACGTGATAGGCGCCCTGTGAGCGCAGAATGACCACGCCGCCCCAACCGTTCAGGGCGCCGGCGTACTCCACCGTGCCGGCGGCGGGGGCGACGATGGCCTGACCCTTGTCGGCGCGAATCGAAAGGCCGGGCGACTTGCCCCCCGTCGGCATGTCCTGGCCAAACCGGCGGACGATGGCCCCGGCGACCGGCGACCGCAAGGCCAGCGGCCCGGTCGGCTCGACCTTGCCCAAGCCGTCGGTCAGCACGCCCAGGGTCTTCAGCTCGCTCTCGCGCGACAGGCTGTCCTGGGCGTAGGCGCGCTCCAGCGCCGTCTTCTCGACGATCAGCCGCTCGATCTCGCCCTTGCGGTCGGCGACCTGGCTCTCGGCCGTGAACAGCTCGGCCGAGGCGGCGGCGGCTTCGCGGCGCAAGGTCCCGACGGCGGCCGCCTGGCGGGCGTAGGCGTCGGCTCGGCTCTGCAGCTCGGGGGTCATGGCGCGGATCAGGATCGCGGCCCGCACCGCGTCGCGGGCGCTACCCGGCGAGACCAGCAGGGCCGGCGGCGGATCGCGGCGGAACAGCTGCAGGGCCGACAGCAGCAGCGACAGGCGCTGACGATTGGTCCCCAGGTCGGCCAGGATCGCGCGTTCCCGGGCGTTCAGCGCCTCCAGGCGAGCGCGCTTGGCGTCGACATCGACGCCGGCGGCCAGACGCGCGTGCTCCAGCCGGTCCAGTTCGGCGCGCAGGTCCTCGATCTCGCGGCGCGTATCGGCGACGGTCTGGCGGTCCTTGGCGTCCTGGCTCTGGACCGCCTTGTCGACGCGCTGCAAGCCGACCACGGCCGTGGGAACGGCCACGGCGAGCAGGCAGGCGGCGATGACGAGTCGCGAGCGAGGCATCGCCGTTTCTCTAGAGCGTGAGGCTGAAAGTGGGAACCGGTTTCCGCTTATCTCACGCTCTAAACATTTGATTTAGAGCCTTTTTGACGCCTGAAATCGATTCCGATTTCAGGCTAAGGGCTCTAGCCCTAATCGCGGTGATAGGGCGAGCCCGACAGGATGGTGACGGCGCGATAGATCTGCTCGGCCAGCATCGCCCGCGCCAGGGCGTGGGGCCAGGTCTGGGGCCCGAAGGCCATGGTCTCGTTGCCGCTGGATAGGATCGAGGGATCAAGGCCATCGGCGCCGCCGATCAGAAAGACCACGCGACGCGCGCCATCGTCGCGCAGCCGTCCCAGATGCTCGGCGAACGCCCGGCTTGGTCGAACCTTGCCATGCTCGTCACAGGCGATGACGTAGGCGCCCTCCAGGTGCGGGCGCAGCACCTCGGCCTCGGCGGCCTTGCCGGGCTTGCGGGCCTCGACCTCCAGGATCTCGACCGGGCCCAGGGCCAGGGCGCGGCCCGAGGCGGTGGCGCGGGACGCGTAGTCCAGGGCCAGTTGCGCCTCGACCATGCGGCCAAGCTTCCCGACGGTGAGGATGGTGATTTTCATGGAACAGCCCCTCCAACCCCGCTCATCCCCGCGAAAGCGAGGACAAGCGGTTTGGGGCGCGAAAGATCAGTTCGCCGCCGTGCGGTGCGGGGCGTCGACCGCCCAGATCTTCTCGATGTTGTAGAAGCTGCGAACTTCGGGACGGAACAGGTGGATGACCACGTCGCCGGCGTCGATCAGCACCCAGTCGCAGTGCGGCAGGCCTTCGACCCGCGCCTTGCCGAAGCCGCTGTCCTTCAGGGCCCGCAGGATGTGGTCGGCCAAGGCGCCGACGTGACGGTGCGAACGGCCCGACGCCACGATCAGGCTGTCGGCGACCGAGCTCTTGTCCGTCAGGTCGATGTGGACGATGTCCTGGGCCTTGTCGTCGTCGAGACGCTCCAGGATCAGGCGCTCCAGCGCCTTGATGTCGAAGGCCGGACTCTGGCCATGAGATTCAGTCGAGGACTCGGCGCCGGCCGGGCCTTCGTGCGCACTATGCGCGGGGTCGCTACGCAGCGGATTGCTCCTTATGGGGTCGCTGTGGATATCTTCCATAGCATGGAATTGCGCGAAACGTGAGGGGTGATGGACAAACGCCGTCAGCCGCCCTTCTGTCGCGCGCGCATCGCCGTCGAGGAGGCGAAGTTCAGCGGCCCCGTCAGATAGACCCAGGCCGGAGCGGTGGCGTCCGGCAAGCGGGCGGCGGCGCTGGCCGGCCAGCGGGCGAAGGCGAAGCGTCGGGCGGCCGGCGCCGTGCGGGCCTTCAGGGCGATCCAGGGACGCGAGATCACCGCCACGGGCACCTCGCGCATGATCTGGGTCCAGCCGCGCCAGCGGTGGAAGGTGGCCAGGCTGTCGGCGCCCATGACCCAGACGAACTTCACGCCGGGATGGCGGGCCCGCAGCACGCGCAGCGTGTCGATCGTGTATCGCGAGCCCATCCGCGTCTCGGCGTCGGAGACGATCATGCCCGAACCGCGCGCCCAGCGGCGGGCGCCGGCCACCCGCTCGGCCAGGGGCCGGGTCTCGTGCGAGGACTTCAGCGGGTTCTGCGGAGAGACCAGCCAGATCACGCGGTCCAGCTCCAGACGGCGCATGGCCGTTTCGGCCACGTGGGCGTGCCCCTCGTGCGCCGGGTTGAAGCTGCCGCCGAACAGGCCCACGCGCATCCCCGGCTCCAAGTGGAAGCCGAGGCGCTGCGCTTGGGGCCGGCCGGCCTCAGGGACGAGTCTGGCCGGTCCCGCGAACCACATATTTGAACGTCGTCAGTTGCTCGGCCCCAACCGGGCCGCGGGCATGTAGCTTGTCGGTGGCGATGCCGATCTCGGCCCCGAAGCCGAACTCGCCGCCGTCGGCGAACTGGGTCGAGGCGTTGACCAGCACGATGGCGCTGTCGACCGCCGCCACGAAGGCGTCCGCCGCGCTCGCATCCTCGGTGACGATCGCGTCGGTGTGACCCGAGCCATGGGCGGCGATGTGCCTGGCCGCGCCCTCGACGCCGTCGACCACCGCGACGGCCAGGATCGGCGCCAGATATTCGGTGACCCAGTCCTCGGGGCTGGCCTTCTTCATGTCGGGCTCGATGGCCCGGGCGGCGGCGTCGCCGCGCAGCTCGCAGCCGGCCTGGATCAGGGCGTCGGCGATCGGCGGCAGCAGGCGCTCGGCGGCGGCCTTGTCGATCAGCAGGGTCTCGGCCGCGCCGCACACCGACACGCGGCGCATCTTGGCGTTCAGCACGATGTCGACAGCCTTCCTGACGTCGGCGCCGGCATGGACGAAGACGTGGTTCAGGCCTTCCAAGTGGCCTAGCACCGGGGCGCGGGCCTCGGCCTGGACGCGGGCGACCAGACTCTTGCCGCCGCGCGGGATGATCAGGTCGATCGCCTTGTCCAGCCCCGCCAGGATCATGCCGACGGCGGCCCGGTCGGGCGTCCTGACGATCTGGACGGCGGCGGCGGGTAGGCCGGCGGCCTCCAGGCCCCGCGCGATCGCCGCGTGGATCGCGAGGTTGGAATGGATGCACTCCGAACCGCCGCGCAGGATCACCGCGTTACCCGAGCGCACGCACAGCGCTGCGGCGTCGGCCGTCACGTTGGGACGGCTCTCGTAGATCATGGCGATCACGCCGATCGGCGTGCGCACGCGGCTGATGTCCAGGCCGTTGGGCCGGGTCCAGCGGGCGGTGGACACGCCAAGAGGGTCGGGAATGGCCGCGACGGCCTCCACGCCCGCGGCGACACCCTCCAGCCGCGCCGCGTCGAGCAGCAGCCGCTCGCGCATCGGAGCGGTCAGGCCGTTGGCGCCGGCCCGGGCCAGGTCCTGGGCGTTGGCGGCCAGGATAGCGGCGGCGTCCTCGCGGATCGCGGCGGCCATGGCCTGGATGGCGGCGGTGCGCTGCTCTGGCGTGGCGAGGCGGAGCGCGCGCGCGCCCTCGCGAGCCGTCCGGCCCATCCCCGTCATCGTCGCCTGCAAGCTGGCGCCCGCGTCGTCCATCGGTCTCGTCCCTGGGAAGGTTATGCTCAGGTTGAGGCTTACCTAGGCGCTTTCAGGACAGGATGAAACGGCTTTCGTCTGAAAACGGATCGAGTTTCGCCGCGGCGCCGTCGCTTGGCCTCCGCCGCCTACCCCTCCGCCCGGGTCAGCTTCCAGCGGATCTTGGCCCCGACCTCGGGTCTGGCCTGGCTCTTCAGCACGATCTGGCCGGCCTTGCGCGCCAGGCCGTGGTCGAAGTGGGCCGACGGGGCGATCTCGACATCGACGGCGTCGTTGCGCAGCCACCAGCCGATATTGTTGGGCCCTCGGATCAGCACGCTCCGGCCATCGCGGGCGATCGATGCGCGGGCCTCGGGGTGAAGGTGGAAGCGCACGGCGAAGGGGAGATAGCGGCGGGGACCTTGAGCCGCGCCCGGGTCGGCGGCCAAGGGGACCAGACTGTCCTCGCCGCGCAGTTCGTCATTGACCGCGTCGAGAAACAGCCGGCGGGCGTGGGTGAGGCCCAGATGGCGCCAGCCGTCGTGGACGATGTCCAGCCAGACGCCGCCGACGTCATCGTGGCGCTTGGCCTCGACCTTGGTCGCGCCGTCGACCAGCCACGGGCCCAGCGTCCGCGCGCGAAAGCCCGACAGCGGCCGCCCGGCCGAGCCGTCGCCGACCGAGACGGTGGAGGCCGCGTCGGACAGTCGGAAGGCGTGGGCGCCGGCGGCCTCGGGGCTCCAGCCGCAGCTGGTGATCAGGCGATCCTTGGCGCAGACGATCTCGACGGCGGCCGGCTGGGCGCAGGCCGCGACGCTCAACGGCCCCAGCGGCGGGCGGCCGGCGTCGGCGATGACCTCCAGGCTGCCGCCGACCATCTTGTGATAGCCGCTGTGCGGGGCGACGTTCAGCGGACGCGGGCCGGCGTCGTCATGGGCCAGGGCGGCGGCGATGCGCCGTTGCTCGATCGCCTCGCCCCCATGGAAGGCGGCCAGATGACCATCGCCCAGGGTGAAGAATCGCGCGGCCGTCGACAGGCGGTCGATCGCGCGCGACAGGGCCTCGGGGCTCGGCCGGCCGCGCTGGCCCAGGGCGTCGTCCAGGGTCAGCAGGTCGAACAGCAACTCCACGCCCGCTTCGGGCGACCGGGTGGCGTGACCGCCGTCGGGCAGCACCATAAGATCGATATGGCGGGCGACGACCTTCAGCCCCTTGTCGATCAGCCGCTCCCCGGGCTTGCCGGCCAGGACGCAGCCGGCCAGGGCGGCGACGACGGCGCGCTCCAGCACGCGCTCGGGGGACTTGGCGATCTCGATCAGGTGGCGACCCTGGCGGGCGAGGTCCATCAGGAGATCGGCGATCTCGGCGTCGCTGCCTTCCTGGGCCAGGGACTTGGCCGCGCAAGCCAGGTGGAAGACCCGTCGCTCCAGACACTCGGCCGACCACGAAAAGGCGTTCCACTTGCCGAACACCCGTCGCCAGTCGTCGATCAGGCGCAAGGCCCGGCGCGCGCCGTCCGGGCCGGCGGCGATCAGGTCGGGCAGCCAGTCGAAGCGGTGCAGGGCGACGGCGAAACGGCGCGACGGGCTGGCGGTGTCGAACGGGTCGCCGTCCGCGCCGATCCGCACGGTCCCGCCGTCCAGAGCCAGGGTTCCGGACAGGATCTTCAGGCCCCGGGCGGGATCGGTCGGGCGCGGATCGTGCGGGCGCGCGGCCAGGCCCTCCGGACGCGGAAAGGCCAGGATCAGGCGATGGGGACCGGAGCCGAACCACTCGCGCTCGACATGGCTGGCGACCTCGGCCCCGACGGCCTTCCACAGGACGCCGCCGCGCCTTCTTGACGCCAAGAAGGGCGCGGGAAATTTCAAGCCGTTGGCGGGACGCTTGACGGCCATGGCGGGGGATCAGCCGCCCTTCAACGCGCGGATGTTGTCGGCATAGGCGCCGGGACCACCCTTGAACACCGCCGAACCGGCGACCAGGGCGGTGGCTCCCGCGGCCACGCATTGCGGCGCGGTGACCGGCGTGACGCCGCCGTCGACCTCGATGACGATCGGAAGGCCGGCCTTGTCGACCAGCTTGCGCAGCGCTTCGACCTTGCGCAGCTGGCCGGGGATGAAGCTCTGGCCGCCGAAGCCGGGATTGACCGACATGACCAGCAGCAGGTCGACGTCCTCCAGGATCCACTCCACGTGGTCGACGCCCGTCGAGGGGTTGAACACCACCCCGGCCTTGGCGCCCAGCTCGCGGATGCGCTTGAGGCTGCGATGCAGATGCGGCCCAGCCTCGGGGTGGATGCTGATGATGTCGGCCCCGGCGGCGCGGAACGCCTCCAGATAGGGGTCGGCCGGGCTGATCATCAGGTGCACGTCGAACGGGATCTTCGCGTGCGGCCGAATGGCTTTGACGATGTCGGGGCCGAGCGTGATGTTGGGCACGAAATGGCCGTCCATCACGTCGACGTGCACCCAGTCGGCGCCGGCCGCCTCGATGGCGGCGACTTCCTCGCCCAGCTTAGCGAAGTCGGAGGCGAGGATGGAGGGGGCGATGATCGGCGCGGTCATGGGTCTGGGATAACCGCGTCGCGCCGCTCTGTCAGCCCTTAGAGCTTGCGGAATCGCGCGGCGAAGAAGCCGTCCTGGCCCCCGTCGCGCTGGTGCGGCAGCAGGCGTAGGGTTCCCCGGGCGGTCAGGCTGGCGGCGGGCGCCCCGCCCTCGCCGGCCGCGATCCGATCCAGAGCCATGTCCTGGCGGCGGGCCAGGAACGCCTCGACCTGGGCCTCGCCCTCCTCGGGCTCCAGCGAACAGACGCAATAGACCAGGCGAGCGCCAGGCTTGAGGCGGTCGGCGGCGGCGTCGAGGATGCGGGCCTGGACGGCCGCGAGGCTGGCCACGTCGCCGGGCCGGGCGGCCCACAGCACGTCCGGATGGCGGCGGAAGGTGCCGGTGGCGCTGCACGGCGCGTCCAGCAGGATGGCGTCGAAGGTCCGCGCGTCGTCCCAGATCGCCGCGTCGGCGACGACCGTCTCGGCCGAGAGGCCCGTGCGGACCAGGTTCTCTTCCAAGCGCTTGAGCCGCGCGGCCGAACGGTCCAGGGCCACGACGTCGGCGCCGGCGGCGGCCAGCTGTAGGGTCTTGCCGCCAGGCGCGGCGCAGAGGTCCAGCACCGCGTCGCCCGGCTTGACGCCGAGCAAGCGCGCGGGGATGGCGGCGGCGGCGTCCTGCACCCACCAGCTCCCGTCCTCGAAGCCCGGCCAGCCGGCCACGTCGCCCTTGCGGCGCAGGCGCAGCGAGCCGCCGTCGAGCGTCTCGGCCTCAAGGGCTTCGGCGAGGGCGGAGACATCCGCGCCCGGCTTCAGCGAGAGGTCGGTGGCGGGCTCCAGGGCGATCTGGGCGGCGATCTCGCGGGCCGTGGCCTCGCCGAACGCGGCGATCCAACGCGAATAGAGCCAGGGGGGCGCCGAAAGGGACGGATCGTCGGCCGGCTCGCCGTCGCGCAGCAGGCCGCGCAGCACCGCGTTGACCAGACCCTTGAACGGACGGCTGGTCTTGTGCGCGCCGGCCAGCTCCACCGAGGTGGCCACGGCGGCGAAGGCCGGGACATCCAGGTGGAAGGCCTGGGCCGCGCCCAGGCGCAGCAGGTGCATCACCCGATCCGGCGGCGCCTTCTGCAGACGGGCCGACAGGGCGCGATCTATGGGTCCAAGATGGCGCAGCACGGCCATGGCCAGGGCGCGGGCGAACGCGCGCTCGCGCGGTTCCAGGAACCGGAAGCCGTTGGCCGACGTGGCATCGTCGATGCCGCCGCGACGCGAAAGCGCCGCCTCGATAAGGTTCAGAGCGGCCTCCCGGGCGGGGAGACCGTCGTTGAGTTCTTGAGTCACCTCCTCGCCGTGCCTCAAAGGCCAGGGCGAGCGCAAGCGTCTTCTCGGAAAAATCGCGAGGCGCGCGGGACGGAAAATGCTAGAATCCCGCCATGTCCGAGCCTTCCGACCTGCCGCCCGGCGCGGCGCCCGACAAGGAATTGTCCCCCGCCGCCCGCCGCGCGCTGGAGGAAGCCGCCGCCCGCCGCGCCGCCCAACAGGCGCTTGACCTGCCGACCGAGCAGGGCGGTCGCGACGGTCCCGAGCCGACCCGCTTCGGCGACTGGGAAAAGAAGGGCGTCGCGGTCGATTTCTGAGCCGCGCGCGCCCGATCCGGCGGCGTTTCGCCGCTCACCGTTAGACCAGCTTGACAACCGCGTTCGACAGGCGCATTTCGCCGCCGCGCTCAAGGCCGCGACGCGGCGGAGCGCGCCCAACGGAAACCCAAAACCCCATGCCCAGCGACAGTATCAGTCGATCCATCACGCCGCGAAAGGCGTCACGCTAGGGGTTTAGAGGGCTCCTTGCTGGCGGCCGGTCGCGGCCATAGTCACAAGGTGAAGCCCCATGGTTTTCCTCTCCGGAGACCTCAAGGCCACGCGCCCGATCGCGCGGTTTCTGAACACCGGGACCGTCCCCAAGTGGGCGGATCTGGTCGCGTTCCTGCTGCTGGCCGCCTGCGCCGTCCTGGTGGTGCGCGGCGCGGAGGACATGAGCCAGCCGCTGGCGGCCCTGCACGCCACGCCGGTGACGCTGGATCCGGCCCGCCTGCCCGAATACGCCCTGCGCACGACGCTGCGCATGTTCCTGGCCCTGGGCGCCTCGCTGATCTTCACGTTCACGGTCGCCACCCTGGCCGCCAAGAGCCGCAAGGCCGAGCTCCTGATCGTGCCGGCGCTGGACATCCTGCAGTCGGTGCCGGTGCTGGGCTTCCTGACCTTCACGGTCACCTTCTTCATGGGGCTGTTCCCGGGCCGCCAGCTGGGCGTGGAGTGCGCGGCGATCTTCGCCATCTTCACCAGCCAGGCCTGGAACATGGCCTTCAGCTTCTACCAGTCTCTGCGCACCATCCCGGCCGACCTGGACGAGGTCAGCCGCCAGTTCGGCTTCTCGCCCTGGCGGCGCTTCACCCGGCTGGAGCTGCCGTTCGCCACGCCCAGCCTGGTGTGGAACGTGATGATGTCGATGTCCGGCGGCTGGTTCTTCGTCGTGGCGTCAGAGGCCATCACCGTCGGCGACACGACCGTCACCCTGCCCGGCATCGGGTCGTGGCTGTCGGTCGCCATCGCCCGTCAGGACATGAAGGCCGTGGCGGTCGGCGTCGGGGCGATGGCCGTGATCATCGTGCTTTACGACCAACTGGTCTTCCGCCCGGTCGTGGCCTGGGCCGACAAATTCCGCTTCGAGCAGACCGCCAGCCAGCAGCGTCCCGCCTCGTGGCTCTATGACCTGCTGCGTCGGGCGGCCTGGACCCGGTCGCTGAGCCAGACCCTGGCCAAGCCGCTGACGGGCCTGTCGCGCGCGACCGCCGCCCTGCCGCCCGTCCGGCTGCCGGCGGTGCGCCTGCCCAAGCCGCATCCCGCCCTGGGCCGGGTGATGGACCTGCTGTGGCTGACGTTGGTCGCCGTCACCCTGGCCGGCGGCGTCTGGCTGCTCTGGTCGTTCCTCAGCGCCCGCCTGACCTTCGGCGACGTCGGCGAGGTGTCGCTGCTGGGCCTGGCGACCCTGCTGCGGGTGGTCGTGCTGATCGCCCTGGCCAGCCTGATCTGGGTGCCGATCGGCGTCTGGATCGGCCTGCGCCCGGCCTGGGCCGAACGCCTGCAGCCGATCGCCCAGTTCCTGGCGGCCTTCCCGGCCAATGTGATGTTCCCGTTCGCGGTGGCGACGATCGTCGCCCTGCGCCTGAACCCCAACATCTGGCTCTCGCCGCTGATGGTGTTCGGCACCCAGTGGTACATCCTGTTCAACGTCATCGCCGGGGCCAGCGCCATTCCCAGCGACCTCAAGGAAGCCGCCGGCATGTTCGGCCTCAAGGGCTGGCAGTGGTGGCGGCAGGTCGCGATCCCGGGGATCTTCCCCTACTACGTGACCGGCGCCCTGACCGCCTCGGGCGGATCGTGGAACGCCAGCATCGTGGCCGAAGCCGTGAGCTGGGGTCACGAGCACCTCGAGGCCGCCGGCCTGGGCAGCTACATCGCCAAGGCCACGGCCGCCGGCGACAGCGCCCGCGTCGCCCTGGGCGTGGCGGTCATGTCCGTCTTCGTCATCGCCTTCAATCGCACGCTGTGGCGGCCGATGTACCGCTACGCCGAACGCCGTCTCCGCCTGGCTTAAGGGAGAGCTTTCCCATGACCTGCATGACCCCCGTCCAAGCCCCCCTCGTCGAAGCCAAGGCCGTCCGCCATCTCTACGGCAAGGCCGAGGGCGCCAATCTGCTGGTGCTCGACAATGTCGACCTGACCCTGAACGAGAACGAGATCGTTGGCCTGCTGGGCCGCTCGGGCTCGGGCAAGTCGACCCTGCTGCGCTCGATCGCTGGCCTGATCAAGCCGACCGCCGGCCAGATCGTCTTCCCGCCCCGCCCCGAGGGTCCGACCACCGTCAGCATGGTGTTCCAGAGCTTCGCGCTGTTTCCGTGGCTGACCGTGCTGCAGAACGTTGAGGTCGGGCTGGAGGCCAAGGGCGTTCGGCCGGACCAGCGCCGCAAGCGCGCCCTGGCCGCCATCGACCTGATCGGTCTCGACGGCTTCGAGAATGCCTATCCCAAGGAGCTTTCGGGCGGGATGCGCCAGCGCGTCGGCCTGGCCCGCGCCCTGGTGGTCGATCCGTCGATCCTGCTGATGGACGAGCCGTTCTCGGCCCTCGACGTGCTGACCGCCGAGACCCTGCGGACCGACCTTCTCGACCTCTGGAGCGAAGGCCGGATGCCGATCAAGTCGATCCTGATGGTCACTCACAACATCGAGGAGGCGGTGCTGATGTGCGACCGCATCCTGGTGTTCTCGTCCAATCCGGGCCGCGTGGTGTCGACGATCAAGGTCGACCTGCCCCAGCCGCGCAACCGCCAGGACCCGGCCTTCCGCGATCTGGTCGAGCGGATCTACGCCCAGATGACCCGGCCCGACCAGGCGCCGGCCGCCCGCGACGGCGTCTTCCCCGGCATGGGCCTGGGCATGGTGCTGCCGCGCGTCTCGACCAACGTCATGGCCGGCCTGATCGAGACGGTGCACGCCGACCCGTTCGACGGCCGCGCGCCGATGTCGGATCTGGCGCAGGACCTGCAGTACGAGGCCGACGAGCTATTCCCGATCGCCGAGACCCTGCAACTGCTGCGCTTGGCCGAGATGCGCGAGGGCGACCTGGTGCTGACCCCGACGGCCCGCCGCTACGCCGAGGCCGACGTCGACGCGCGCAAGTCGATCTTCGCCCAGCAACTGCTGGCCCACGTTCCGCTGGCGGCCCATGTGCGCCGCGTGCTGGACGATCGCCCCAGCCACATGGCGCCAGCCAGCCGCTTCCGAGACGAGCTGGAGGACTTCATGTCCTCCGACTACGCCGACCAGACCCTGCGGGCGGTGACCAACTGGAGCCGCTACGCCGAGGCCTTCTCCTATGACGAGGGCGCGGATCGGTTCTCGCTGGAGGACGCCGTCTAGAGCCTTTAGCCTGAAATCGGAATCGATCTCAGGCCTCAAAAAGGCTCCAAATCAAATGTTTAGAGCGTGATATGCTCAAGGCCTTGGAGCCGGCGGGCTTTCGCGGATAACGTGACCGCCCGCCTTGGAGGCTCCATCTTGCGCCTGCTTACCCGTGTTGTCGCGACCGCCGCGGTCGCCCTGCTGCTGACCACGCCGGCCGCCGAGGCGGCGCCCAAAGCCTCGGCGGTCTCGACCCGCGCCCTTTCCGCCGGCGCCGTGGCCGCGCCCGACCGGTTCGGAGCCCTGGCGGCGCGGGAGATCCTGAAGGCGGGCGGCAACGCGGTGGACGCGGCGGTGGCCACGGCCTTCGCCCTGGCGGTCACCTATCCCGAGGCCGGCAATCTGGGCGGCGGCGGGTTCATGACCCTGTATGTCGGCGGCAAGCCCTACTTCCTGGACTATCGCGAGACCGCGCCGGCGGCGGCCTCGGCCGACATGTATCTGGGCAAGGACGGGGAGCCGGTCCCGGGCCTGTCGCTGTTCGGCAATCTGGCGGTCGCCACGCCCGGCACGGTGCGCGGCATGGCCATGGCCCACAAGCGGTTCGGCAAGCTGCCCTGGACGCGGGTCCTGGCCCCGGCCATCCGCTACGCGCGCGACGGATTCGAGGTCAACGCGCAGTTCGCGGGGATGCTGGACAACGAAGTTCCCGCGCGTTTCTCGGCCACCAACTTCCGCGCCCACTTTGGTCCGATGAAGGCCGGGACGATCTTCCGGCAGCCGGCGCTGGCGGCGGTCCTGGAGCGCATCGCCAAGGGCGGCGACAAGGCGTTCTACGAAGGCGAGACCGCGGACCTGATCGTCGCCCAGATGGGGCGCGGCGCCCAAAAGGGCCTGATCACCAAGAGCGACCTGGCGAACTACAAGGCCGTCTGGCGCGCGCCGGTGACCGCCGACTGGCGCGGATATCGGGTGATCACCGCCCCGCCGCCCAGCTCGGGCGGGATCGCGCTGATGCAGATGCTCCTGATGAAGCAGGACGCCGCGCCGCTCTTCAAGGGCAAGGCCCTGAACGGCGCGCCCTATGTCCATCTGGTCTCGGAGATCGAAAAGCGCGTCTTCGCCGACCGCGCCGAATATCTGGGCGACCCCGACTTCGTGAAGGTCCCGGTCTCGAACCTGATCGACCCGGCCTATGTCGCCAGGCGCGCCAAGGAGATCGACCCGGACAAGCCTTCGCCGACCAAGGCGGTTCAGCCGGGCCTGGAGAAGCCGCAGACCACCCACTTCTCGATCGTCGACAAGTGGGGCAACGCGGTCTCCAACACTTACACCCTGAACGGCTGGTTCGGCTCGGGCGTGGTGGTCGAGGGCGCCGGCTTCCTGCTCAACGACGAGATGGACGATTTCTCGGCCAAGCCCGGCGCGCCCAACATGTTCGGGGTGGTGGGCGGCAGCGCCAACGCCATCGGCCCGGGCAAGCGGCCGCTGTCCTCGATGACCCCGACGATCCTGACCAAGAACGGCCGGGCGGCCATGGTGATCGGCACCCCCGGCGGCTCGACCATCTTCACCTCGGTGTTCCAGGTCCTGGCCGATGTCTACGACTTCAACCTGTCCCTGAAGGACGCGCAAAAACAGATGCGCTTCCACCATCAACTGCTGCCCGAGAACACGATCTTCACCGAACGCTTCGCCCCGCCGGCGCCCGAGACGAAGAGCGCCCTGGAGCGTTCGGGCTATCGCCTCGTCGAGTACCCCGGCATCGGCGACATCGAGGCGATCCAGGTGATCGACGGCAAGCCGGTTCCCGAGGCCGATCCTCGGGCGCGCGGCGTGGCGATGGTGGTGAAGTAGACCCACGCCGCGCGAGGCGTTGGACTACCGACGCAGGAACGGCGGGACCTTCGCCTCCAGTATCCGCACCAAGTCCGGATCCATGAATTCGTAGTCGTCGGGAATGCCGAGCACGGCCACACGCGCGCTTTTCAGGTGCGGCTTGAAGCGACGGGAGAGCTTCTTGCGGTGCGCCTGCTCCATGACCAGCACTAGGTCGGCCCATTCAAGCGCTTCTGGCGTCACCGGATTGCCGCAGCCATCGTCGAGGCCCGCCGAGCTAACCTCGACGCCCGGCCAGTTGGCGAACACCTGCTCCGCGGTCGGGCTGCGGAGCTTGTTCTGGCTGCAGACGAAGAGGACGTTCAAGCCTCAAACCCCCGCCATCTCCGCCGCGACCTTCAGCGCCGCCTCGCGGGGGTCGTTGGCCGCCGTGATCGGGCGGCCGCAGACCAGATGGCTGGCGCCGGCGCGAAGGGCGGCCTCGGGCGTGGCGGCGCGAGCCTGGTCGTTCTTGGCCGCCCAGAAGGGGCGAACGCCCGGGGTGACGATCAGGAAGTCCGGACGGCCGGCCGCCGTGGCGATCTCGCGGGCCAGGGCCGCCTCGTGGGGCGACGAGACGATGCCATCGACGCCGCACTCCAGCGCCTGGCGCACGCGGCGCTCCACGAGGTCCCGGGCTCCGAAGGCGTAGCCCATCTCGATCAGGTCGGCGTCGGTCAGGCTGGTCAGCACGGTCACCGCCAGGATCTTCAGGGACGACGCGCCGCGCGCCTGAACCGCGGCCTTCATCACCTGGGGCTCGGCGTGGACGGTCAGCAGGTCGCAGCCGCTCTGGGCCAGCACCCGGGCCGAGCGCTCGACCGTGGCGCCGATGTCATGCAGCTTCCAGTCCAGGAAGATCGACTTGCCGCTGGTCTTCAGTTCGCGCGCCAGGGTCATGCCGTCGCTGGCCAGCAGTTCCAGGCCGATCTTGTAGAACGACACCGCGTCGCCCAGACGCTCGACCATGTCGCGGGCTTCGTCGACGGTCGGCAGGTCGAGCGGCACGATCAGGCGCGGGTCGGCGGTCATGGTCTGGTCCCCGGGGGTTGGCGCGCGCCATCAGTCGCCCTAGGAAGGGCAAGCTTGGGCGCGATCTGAAAGGTAAGGACGTCGAATGACCGAGGCCAAACTCGCCGTCAACTTCTTCGTCGCGCTGTTCGCGCTGATCGATCCGATCGGCAACGTGCCGCTGTTCGCCGCCGCCACCCTGGGCGCGGCGCCGGCCGGACGGCGGATGGTGGCGCTGTATATCGGCCTGTTCATGACGGCCTTCCTGATCTTCTTCTATTTCACCGGCGTGGGGCTGCTGGCCTTCTTCGGCATCTCGATGCAGGCGTTCCGGATCGCCGGGGGCATCATCCTGTTCATCCTGGGCCTGGACATGGTGCGCGACGACTTCACCACCATGTTCGCCGACGCCGCCGAGAGCGCGGAGAACCAGTCGCCGCGCGCCTATGCCCGCAAGCGTTTCGAACGCCTGATCGTGCCGTTCGCCATGCCGCTGCTGATCGGCCCGGGCGCGATCTCGACCGTGATCATCTATGCCGCCGAGGCCAAGAGCCTGGGCCTGGCGGGCGCGGGGATCGGCGTGGCGGTGATCGCCGCCTGCTCGGCGGTGGTCGTCGCCGCCTTCTGGGCCGCGCCGCTGATCAGCAAGGTGCTGGGCCGCATCGGCATGAGCATCGTGGTCCGCGTGCTGGGCCTGATCCTCTGCGCCCTGGCGGTGCAGTTCGTGCTGGTCGGCGTGGGCGACGCCACGCGCGGCCTGATCAAGAGCGAGGCGAAGGCCCCCTACGCCGAAAGCCATAAGTAGCCTCGGGCTCTGGACAGGGCGGGGAAGCGAGCCCCATATCGCGGCCATGCGCGACCATGATGCGGATGTGATCATCGCCGGCGCCGGCATGGCCGGCGCGACCCTGGCCCTGGCTCTCGCCTCCGGCGGTCTGAAGCCGCTGCTGGTCGATCCACAGCCGTTCGACGCCCAGTTGGCGCCGAGCTTCGACGGACGCAGCTCGGCCATCGCCTATTCCTCGTTCCGCCAGTGGCGCGCGATCGGGGCCGGCGAGGCCCTGGCGCCCCACGCTCAGCGCATCGAGCAGATCCTGGTCACCGACGGCCGCACGCCCGGCGCGGCGGCGGGGCTGGCCTCGCCGGCCTTCCTGCGGTTCGACTCCAGCGAAATCTCGGGCCGCATCGATGGCGAGCCCCTGGGCTATCTGATCGAGAACCGCCAGATCCGCGCCGCCCTTTCCAAGGCGGTGATCGAAAAGGACATACCGGTCATCGCCCCGATGGCCGCCAAGAACCTGGAGATCACGCCCGGCGCGGCGCGGCTGATCCTGTCCGACGGTCGCGCCCTGACCGCGCCGCTGGCCGTCAGCGCCGAGGGGCGCGGCTCGGTCCTGCGCCAAGCGGCCGGCATCGGCCATATCGGCTGGGGCTATGGCCAGAGCGGCGTGGTCTGCACGGTCAAGCTGGAGCGCCCGCACGAGGGCGTCGCCCACGAATATTTCCTGCCCAGCGGCCCCTTCGCCATCCTGCCCCTGACCGAGCAGCGCGCCAGCCTGGTCTGGACCGAGAGCACCGCGCGCGGCGAGGCTCTGCGTCACGCCGCGCCCGAGGTTTTCCACGCCCACCTGATGCGCCGCTTCGGCGACTTCCTGGGCAAGGTCGAGGTGGTGGGGCCGACCTTCGTCTATCCGCTGTCGCTGCTGCTGGCCGAGCGCATGGTCGCCCCGCGCCTGGCCTTGATCGGCGACGCCGCCCACGGCGTGCATCCGATCGCCGGACAGGGCCTGAACCTGGGCCTCAAGGACGCCGCGGCGCTGGCCGAGGTCCTGGTCGAGGCCATCCGCTGCGGCGAGGACATCGGCGGCGAGGCGGTGCTGGAGCGCTACGCGCGCTGGCGGCGCTTCGACACGGTCAGCAACGCCCTCGCTTTCGACGCCTTCGTGCGGATATTCTCGAACGACAACCCGCTGCTGCGGGCGGCGCGGTCCGCCGGACTGGCGGTGGTCAACCGCATCGCGCCGGCCCGGCGGTTCTTCATGCACGAAGCCGGGGGCGGGGTCGGCGACCTGCCCAAGCTGCTGCGCGGCCAGGCTCTGTAAGGTTGTCTCCCCCAGATCGCGGGGGAGCATCTTCAATGGCTATTCAGCCAGCGCCCGCGCCTCTTCCGGCAGCATGATCGGCACGCCGTCGCGGATCGGATAGGCCAGCTTTGCGGCGCGGCTGATCAGTTCGCCGGCGGCGCGGTCATAGTCCAGCGGACCGCGCGTCACCGGACAGACCAGGACTTCCAGCAGGCGCGGATCGACGTCGACGGGAGGGGGAGCGGCTTGAGTCATCGCGCCTTACTACTGGATCGAAGTGGGTTCGTCATCGTCGCCGCCGGCCGCGTCGATCTCCAGCAGGGCGGTCAGGGTCGCCTTGCGCTCGAAGATCGTCTCGGCCTCCAGCAGGGCCTGCTTTTCCAGGGGATCGAACGGCAGGGCCATGGCCAGGCTGTTGATCAGGGCGTCCGAAGGCGCGCTCTCGGCGTCGCCCCAGTCGATCGCCAGGCCCCGGTGGTCCAGATAGCGGCGCAGGGCGATGAGCAGACGGTCGATATCGGCGGCCGTGCGCGCGCCGCTCGGCTCCTCGCGCAGATCCGCCTCGTAGGGCGTGAAGTCGACGCGCATCTGGCGATAGGGCGTGCGCGTGGGCAATTCGTCGCCGGCCTTAAAACGGCAAACTCCGGTCAGGGTGATCAGGTAGCGGCCGTCGCTGGTTTCGGCGAAGCTGGTCACGCGGCCGGCGCAGCCGACCGGCGCCAGGCTGGGCCGCTGATGGTCGCCGCCGGGGCGGGTCTGGATCATTCCGATGATCCGCTCGCCGGACATGGCGTCGTCCAGCATGTTCAGATAGCGCGGCTCGAAGATGTTGAGCGGCAGCTGCCCGCCCGGCAGCAGCAACGCGCCGTCCAAGGGAAAGACCGGGATCACCAGCGGCAGGTCGCCGATCTTTCGGTAGGCCGCCGACATCGGCAACTCCCTAGCTGAACAGGATCGCCGACAGCTTGCGCCGGCCTTGCTTGGCGACGTCCGAGGTCGGACCCGCCGCCTCGAAGACCGTCAGCAACTGCTTGCGCGCCGCGTCGTCGTTCCAGGCGCGGTCGCGCGCGATAATGGTCAGGAGGTGGTCGGCCGCCTCGCCAAGCCGGCCCGCGCCGGCCAGCGCCTTGGCCAGCTCCAGCCGGGCCTCGTGATCGTCGGGATCGGCGGCCAGACGCTTTTCGAAGGCGGCCGTCTCGGACGGCGCTTCCTCCGCCAGGGTCAGGGCGGCGCGAACGGCGTCGAGATCGGGGTCCTTGGCGTCGGCGGGGGCCATGGCCACCACCTCGGCCGCGCCTTCCAGATCGCCGCCGGCCAGATAGGCGCGCGCCATGCCGCCCAGGGCCTTGAGATTGGTCGGATCGGTCTGCAGCGCCTGGGCGAAGGCCTGGGCCGCGCCGCCGATGTCGCCGATCTCCAGCGACTCCTTGCCCAGGGCGATCAGGTCGTCCAGGGCGGTGGGGCCGGCGGGTCCGGTCAGGCGTTCGACGAAAGCCTTGACCTGGCTTTCGGGCAAGGCGCCCTGGAACGCGTCGACCGGACGGCCGTCCACGAAGGCGTAGACCGTGGGGATCGACTGCACGCGCAGCTGGCCGGCGAGGCCCGGATTGGCGTCGACATCGATCTTGACCAGCTTGACCGCGCCCTTGGCCGCGCCGACCACCTTTTCCAGCGTGGGGGTCAGCTGGCGGCAGGGGCCGCACCAGGTCGCCCAGAAGTCGACGATGACGGGCTGGGTCTTCGAGGCCTCGATGACGTCGGCCATGAAGCTGGCGTCCGTGCCGTCCTTGACGTGCTCGCTCTTGGCGGGACTCGCGGGCTTTTCGCCGATCAGGGACATCGGGTCTCTCATACTCGGGACAGGAGGAACGCTTCAGCCGCCAAGATGGTCCTTCGCGCGGCCGGGCGCAATGATCGGTTCGCTTGACGCGCGAGCGTTAGACGACGCTCATGGCGGCGAAGTCGACGATGAGCGGCTCGACCCCGAGCGCGGCCAGGAACCGTCGGAAGTCCGCCTGGGAGATCGCTGTGGTGGCGTCGTTGCCCAGCGGGTGGAAGTTCACCGGATCGCTGTCGGCCAAGGCCTTGTCCAGCATGAAGCGCACCCGTCGTTCGGTATCGTTGATCAGTCCGAAGGCCGTCACCGACCCCGGCGTCACCCCCAAAGTCTCGACCATCATGTCCTGGGGACCAAACGACAGCCGGCCCGAGCCGATCACATGGTGCAGCCGCTTCAGGTCGATCGCGGTCTCGCCCAGGGCCGAGATCAGCCACAGCTGGCCCTTGGCGTCCTTGAGGAACAGGTTCTTGGTGTGGCCGCCGGGCAGGGCCTTCTTGATCTCCAGCCCCTCCTCGACCCGGAACACCGGCGGGTGGTCGAGGGTGCTGGCCTGAATTCCGTGGGCCTCGAAAAAGGCGAAGAGGTCGGCTCTGGTCTTCATGAGGCTCTACTAGACGCGGCGAGGCCGCGAGCGCTAGACCTGAGCGCAATCAGGGCAGGAACCCAGCAAAGGACCGGCATGGAACTGGAGTGCTATCCCACCGAGAACCGTCCGCCCGAGATCGTGCCCGGACGGCCGCAGCGCGCCTGGATGGACCGCTTCGCCGAGCGCCACCCCTATCGCTGCCTGCCGCTGACCATGGCCAACACCACCGGCTGGGACATCCTCTGCCCGGTCGGCTTCTCGATGACCTGGGACGGCGGGGCGCACCAGGAGTGCATCAAGTTCCAACCTGATCACCCCTATCCGGGCTTCAACGACTTCGTGAAGTCGCACTTCACCCGGGGGGTCGTGACCTTCCACACCGGCTATCTGTTCCGCACGCCGCCGGGCTGGTCGCTGATGACCATGGGTCCGCCCAACCACATCAAGGACGGCATCCAGCCGCTGGCGGGCGTGGTCGAGACCGACTGGCTGCCCTTCCCGTTCACGATGAACTGGATCTTCACCCGCCCGGGCACGGTGCGGTTCGAGAAGGGCGAGACCTTCTGCTTCATCATGCTGATCCAGGACAAGCCGATGGAGGCCTTCCAGCCGGTGATCAAGTCGATGAACTCCAACCCCGAGCTGCGCCGTCAATACGACGTCTGGGCCGAGAAGCGGACCGAGTTCAACAACCTGATCTTCAAGCGCGACCCGGAGGCCACCAAGGAGGCCTGGCAGCGCTTCTACTTCAAGGGCGAGTATCCCGAGGAAATCCAGGCCGAGGCGCCCAGCCACCACGTCAACAAGCGACGGATGAAGTCGCCGAAGCTCGGGACCTAAATCGGCGCGCGCGCGTGGCTAAGCGCCGATCGCGTGCAGCTCGGCCGCGTGGGCGCGCAGCCAGGCCCGGTGCGGCGCGGGATCGCCGGCCAGCCGTTCGCACAGGGCCCAGAACCTGGGCCCGTGATTAGCCTCGACCAGGTGGGCGCATTCATGCGCGGCGACGTAATCGGCCACCGCCGCGGGGGCCAGGATCAGCCGCCAGCTGTAGCGGATGGCCGCTGGGGCGCGGAACGTCGCCGGCCGGCACGAGCCCCAGCGGGCCTTGGGGTCGGCCACCGCCACCGACGGCATCGGCCGACCCAGGGCGGCGGCGTGGACCGCGGTGCGCTCGGTCAGCACGGTCAGGGCCTCGCGCTTGGCCAGGCGGATGACCTTCAGGCCCCAATTGGCGTCGTCGGGGGCGATGATCCGGTCGCCGTCGATGCGGGCGCGGCCGGGCCCGACCTCCAGCCGATAGGGCCGGTCGTTCAAACGCAGGATCCCGCCGGGCGCCAGGCTCATCCGCTCGGGCAGGGCCGCCAGTTGCTGGGCGATCCAACCGGATTTCTGCTGGGCGAAGGCGACGGCCTCGTTCAGCCGTTTGGGATTCGGCGCCAGGGCGACGATCTCGGACCGGCTGCGATCGACGCGTAGCGAAATCCGCCGGGCGCGCCCATCGACCTTCAGGCGGACCGGCCAGCCGCCGACCTCCAGCCGGTCGCCATCGGAAAAACGGAGGGAGGCGCGCGCAACCATGCCCGGCAAGATTATGCGCGCCGGGCCGCCTCGCAAGGCGGGCGGAGTCGAAATAGGTTTCCGGTCCCGATCAGCCGACCTGGGCCGACGGCAGGAGAAGCTCCACCAGCGGGTTGGGGAACCGCCTTTCCTGCAGGATGGCGTAGAAGCGCTCGGCCAGGCCCTCGATCCGGTGAAGTTCCGCCAGCACGCCGGCCCGCAGCTCGTCCCGGACGACGATCGGCGGGACGAGGGCGAAGGCCTGGCGTTCGCGCGCCAGCAGCCGAAGCATGGCCATGTCGTCGACCTCCGCCATGATCACCGGCCGCACGCCCGCCAGGTCGGTGAGGCGGTCGAAGGCGACGCGAAGCTCGCTGTCCAGGCTGGGCAGCAGCATGGGCGCGCCATCGAGGTCGTCGGGGAATCGGAACGGCGCGTGGGACGGACGGCCGACGATCGCGACGGGCTCCTCGTCGAGCAGGCGACTGCGGAGGGCCGAGCGCGCGTCCCGAGGCGCCGGGCTGTTGGCCAGCACCACGTCGATAACCTGGG
This sequence comes from Caulobacter sp. SSI4214, assembly GCF_012184455.1. Lineage (NCBI taxonomy): Bacteria > Pseudomonadati > Pseudomonadota > Alphaproteobacteria > Caulobacterales > Caulobacteraceae > Caulobacter > Caulobacter sp. SSI4214. The sequence goes on from NZ_SZWJ01000057.1 coordinate 25,250, forward strand.
CCTGGAGATCCTGAAGCAGGTCGCGCGTCGAGCCCGAGCGGACGACCAGTTCCACATCGTCGCGCCCGACCAGGGGGCGAAGAAACTCCAGCTGGAAGTTGCGCGACAGGGTCGGGATCGCGCCGACCCGCAGGACCTTGCGGTCCAGATCGGGACGGCCCCGCAGCGTGTTCAGCAGCTCGTCGCCGGTGCGGAACACCGTGTCGGCGTAGTCGAGAGCCACCCGTCCCGCCTCGGTCAGGCGCAGCCTCTTGCCGACACGATCGAAGAGCGGATGCCCGACCTGCCGCTCCAGCTTCTGCAGCTGAACCGACAGAGCCGACGGGGCGACGTTCAGCCGCTCGGCGGCCCGCGCCAGCCCGCCCTCGTGGGCGACCGCCCAGAAGTAGCGCAGGTGGTTGTAGTTCAGCTGGCTCATCCCGCTTTTCTATAAAAGCGAACGATTTCGTTCAAACAATGAATTTCAAATAACGTCCGTTCCCGCATATGTGGACGGTCGCCTTCGCCCTGGAGACGACCCTTGACCTCGATCGCCTGGCTCGCTGCCGTCGCGCCGCTCGCCTATCTCGCCGCCGCCCTCGTTCCAGAACGCGTTCTGACCGTCCGGGCCACCTCGCCCGCCGCCGGCTGGCTCTCTTGCGGCGTAGCCGGTACCAGCCTGGCCGCCGCGCTGTCTTGGGGCGCGAGCTCGACGGCGACGCTCGGCGCGGCGGGCCTGGGCCTGGCGATCCGGATCGACGCCTTGAGCGCGACCCTGGCCTGCCTGGTGGCCTTCATCGGCCTGGTGGTCGTGGTCTACAGCCGCAACTACCTGGCCGGGGATCCGCGCCAGCCCGCGTTCATTCGCCAGCTCTGCCTGACCCTGGGCCTGCTGCAGGGCCTGGTTCTGTCCGACAATCTGGGCCAGCTGGTCCTGTGCTGGATCGCCGCCAGCCTGTGCGTCAATCGGCTGCTGTTGTTCCGGGCCGACCGCCAAGCCGCCGTGCTGGCCGCCCGCAAGCGGTTCCTCTTCAGCCGCCTCGCCGACGCCGCCCTGATCATCGCCGCCGCCG
>NZ_SZWJ01000058.1:0-26072 GCF_012184455.1 Caulobacter sp. SSI4214
ATCGACGTCGACCAGCCAGGCCTTCAGGCCCGCCGCGGCGACACCGGCAAGGGTTTCGGGCTCGGCCAGGGCGGAGACGACGCAGACGCCGCCCGCCCGAACGCCCAGCGCCGTCAGCGACGCGGCGACGGTCTCGGTCCGATCGGCGAAGGCGCGGGCCGCCACCGGTCGGGCGAAGCGCGCGGCCAGGCGCTGTTCCAGGTCCGAGGCGTGGCCGGCCGCGCCCAGAGCCTGGGCGACGGCGTCGAAGTCGATCGGCGAGACCGGCGCGCGGTCACGCGCCGTCGTGTCTGAAACGAAGAGCGGGGCGGCGACGGGCTTCGAGCGCATGAGCTTGGGACGCAATCCACGACGAACCGGGGCGGCCCGATGGCCGCACCTTATGGTTAAGCAACCGTATTCATCGATTCCGCCCGGCCTAATGCGGCGCGCGGTCGCGGCAAAAAACGCCGATGGGGACTATTTTGTAGGCGACTTCTGCCATGAGTCGCGCAGTTCGCGCTTCAACACCTTCCCAATGTGGCTGCGCGGCAGGCTATCGACGATCACGACATCCGCCAGACGCTGGGTCTTGCCCACCTGGCCGTTGACGAAGGTCTTGATCTCCGCCGGATCGGCGGCTTGGCCGGGCTTCAGCGCCACGAAGGCCACCGGCGTCTCGCCCCACTCGGGCGAGGGCACGCCGACCACGGCCGCCTCAAGCACGGCCGGATGGAGGACCAGCACCGCCTCCAGATCGGACGGGTAGATGTTGAAGCCGCCGCTGATGATCATGTCCTTCTTGCGGTCCATCAGCGTCAGGAAGCCGTCCTCGTCGAAACGGCCGACGTCCCCGGTCCGGATGAAGGTCCAGCCCTCCGGCGAGGTCCAGAGGGCCTCGGCGGTCTTGTCCGGGCGGCCGTGATAGCCGTTCATCGTCGCGCCAGAGCGGCCGACGATCTCGCCCACCACGCCCGGACCGACCTGGACGCCGTCCTCGCCGATCAGGCGGATGTCGTGCCCCGGCGCGGGCTGACCGACCGTGTGCAGCTTGTCCGGGTGTTCGTGGGCGATCAGGATGCAGGTGCCGCCGCCCTCGGTCATGCCGAAGTACTCGACCAGACCGCCGGGCCAGCGCTCCAGAACCTCCCTCTTCAGCTCCGCCGCGAACGGCGCGCTGGTGCAGAACTTCAGGTGCGTCGAGGACAGGTCGTAGCTGTCGAAGTCCGGCCGCTCCATCAGGCGGCGGTACTGCACGGGCACCAGCATGGTGTGGGTCATGCGGTGCTTCTGGGCCAGCTCCAGATAGCGGCCGGCGTCGAACTTCTTCATCAGCACGACGGTTCCGCCGCCGGCCAGGGTCGGGAAGAAGCAGACCAGCGTCGTGTTCGAATAGAGCGGGGTCGACAGGACCGACACCGCTTGCGGCCCGTAGCCGATCGCGTCGCCGCGATAGACGTGGCGCCAGCGCATCCCGTGCGACTGGACGATGCCCTTGGGCGTGCCCGTCGTGCCGCTGGAATAGATGATGTTGAACGGATGTTCGGGGCCGATTTCGACCCGCGTCGGCGTCGCCCCCTCCGGCGCCAGCCAGGCGTCGAACGCCTCGCCGGCCGAGGAGCCGTCCAGCGCGACGGACCGGACCGCGATCGGCGCGGGCTTCTGGGCCTCGGCCACGCCGGCGTCGAGGAAGAACAGCTTGGCCCCGCAGTCGGCGACCATGCCGGCGATGGCCTCGGGCGTCGAGGACGGGGCGATCGGCGCCACCGCCACCCCGGCGCGCAGGCCCCCCAGGAACACCGCCGCATAGGGGATCGACGACAGGGCGCAGACGGCGATCGCCTCGCCGGGCTGGACGCCGTCGCGCTGCAGGGCGGCGGCGACGCGGTCGGCCAGGGCGTCGAATTGCGCGTAGGTGACGCTCTCGCCGGTCTCCATGACCACCGCCAAGCGATCGGGGGCCTCGGCCGCCCGCGCGCGAAGGATGTCGCCCATCACGCCATGGTCGGCGGCGAGCATGTCGGCGATGGTGGTCATGGGAACGCCTCTAGCAAACTCCCTTCCCCCTTGGATGGGGGAAGGGTCGGGGATGGGGGTGACACCTTTGGACGTGGGAGCTCGACCTTACCGCCGTATCACCCCCACCCCTGCCCCTCCCCCATCAAGGGGGAGGGAAAGTTCTAAGCGTCCTTGAACCCCTTGCCCTCGGCCACGAGGCGCTCCAGCAGGGCCGACGGCTTGAAGTCGTCGCCCAGTTCGGCGTGGAACTGCTTCATCTTGGCCAGGATCTTGTCCAGGCCCACGAGCTCGCCCCAGAACATCGGGCCGCCGCGATAGACCGGCCAGCCATAGCCGTTGATCCAGACGATATCGATGTCCGAGGCCCGGATGGCCTTGCCTTCCTCGAGGATCTTCGCGCCCTCGTTGACCATCGGATAGAGGCAGCGCTCCAGGATCTCCTGGTCGGTGATCTCGCGACGCTGGATCTGGCGCTTTTCGGCGAAGTCGCGGATCACCTCTTCCACGACCGGCGACGGCTTGGCGTTGCGGTTCTCGTCGTAGTCGTAGAAGCCCTTGCCGTTCTTCTGGCCGCGCCGGTCCATCTCGCAGAGCACCTCGCGCACGGTCGAGGAGCTGGTCTTGGCCGGGTCCCAGCCGATGTCGAGGCCGGCCAGGTCGCTCATCGCGAACGGGCCCATCGGCAGGCCGAAGTCGTACAGCACCCGGTCGACATCCCAGGGCATCGCGCCTTCCAGGATCAGCTTCTGGGCCTCGCGCTGACGCTGGGCCAGCATCCGGTTGCCGACGAAGCCGTGGCAAACGCCCACCAGCACCGCGACCTTGCCGATCACCTTGCTGAGCTTCATGCAGGTGGCGATGACCTCTTTGCTCGTCTTGTCGCCGCGCACCAGTTCCAACAGGCGCATGACATTGGCCGGCGAGAAGAAGTGGGTGCCGATCACGCTTTCCGGACGGCTGGTCACCGCCGCGATCTCGTTGACGTCCAGATACGAGGTGTTGGTGGCCAGGATCGCGCCGGGCTTGGCGATCTTGTCCAGCTTGGTGAAGACCTCCTTCTTGATCTCCATCAGCTCGAACACCGCCTCGATGATCAGGTCGCAATCGGCCAGGGCCTCCATCTCCATCGACGGCGTGAGCAAGCCCATGCGCTTTTCGACGTCGTCCTGGGTCAGGCGCCCCTTCTTGGCGGTGTTCCCGTAGTTCTTGCGGATGATCCCGACGCCGCGCTCCAGGTTCTCCTGTTTCGCCTCGATGATCGTCACCGGGATGCCGGCGTTCAGGAAGTTCATGGCGATGCCGCCGCCCATGGTGCCGGCGCCGATGACGCCGACCTTCTTGACCGGGATCGTCGGGGTGTCGTCCGGCACGTCCGGGATCTTGGCGGCCTGGCGTTCGGCGAAGAACACATAGCGCTGGGCGGCAGACTGACTGCCGCTCATCAGCTCCATGAACAGCTTGCGCTCTTCCTGCAGGCCCTCGTCGAAGGGCAGGTTCACCGCCGCCTCGATGCACTTGATGTTGTTTTCCGGGGCCATGAAGCCGCGGAACTTCTTGGCGTTGGCCTTGCGGAAGTCGGCGAAGATCTCGGGCTTGCCGCGGGCGGCCTCGACCTTGTCGTTCAGGTCGCGGACCTTCTTCAGCGGACGGCCCTCGGCCAGCACCTTCCGGGCGAAGGCGATGGCCCCGGCGCGGAGATTGCCCTCCTCGACCAACTCGTCGAACAGGCCCATGGCCAGGGCGGCCTTGGCAGGCACGTGCTGGCCGCTGGTCACCATCTCCAGCGCCTTCTCGACGCCGACGATGCGCGGCAGACGCTGGGTGCCGCCGGCGCCGGGCAGCAGGCCGATGTTCACTTCCGGCAAGCCGGCCTTGGCCGAGGGCACGGCCACGCGGTAGTTGGCGACCAGCGCCACCTCCAGCCCCCCGCCCAGGGCGGTGCCGTGGATCGCCGCCACGACGGGCTTGGGCGAGTTTTCGATGATCGCCTGCACGTCCTGCAGGTTGGGGCCGGTCATGGCCTTGCCGAACTCGGTGATGTCGGCGCCGGCGATGAAGGTCTTGCCGTCGCAAATCAGCACGATGGCCTTGACGGCCGGATCGGCGATCGCGCCCTCGAAGGCGCCCTTCAGCCCCTCGCGCACGACGGCCGACAGCGCGTTGACGGGCGGAGAATTCAGCGTGACGACGCCGATGTCGCCTTCCACGGAAAGATCGGTGACGGCGTTGATCACGGCCATGGCGGTTTCCACCCTCTGCTCTTGTGGCGTTCTGTTAGGTTTGAACGGTCGTTTGACGGCAGCGTGCACGCCCCGGCGAAGATGTCCAGACCTCCGCGACGGCGCCATGCGCGCGCCGCGACGCCGTTGACGAATTTCGACGCGTACTACAAATTTGAAATCAGAGTTTCAGCCGAGATCGTCCGTGGGGGAGGATGCGGCGCTCCGCGCGCCCTATCCACCTGATTTCCAGAGAGAATGATCCGCGCTGGGGAGGGCGTTCGCGGGAAGTCATGGGCTTTGGGCGCGACTTGCACGCGTCCTGACGTTTCGAAGTCGGTGGATCCGCGAGCGTGGCGTATTGCTCGCAATGCGTCGGACTTTGGTAAAGCGCAACTCGGCGCGGGAGATCGCTCCCGCGCCGCTTTCTTGTGAGCACCGCCCTGACTCTCCTCCCCCTCTTGGGGGAGGTGTCGCGGCCGCGAAGCGCGCCGGGACGGAGGGGGCTGGTCATGAGTCAGCGGGGCTCGGCGCTGCCCCCCTCCACCGGCTTCGCCGGTCCCCCTCCCCCAAGAGGGGGAGGAGAGTAACGAGCTCCCCTACCCGTTGCTCTCCGTCATCGCCGAATAGACCAGCGTCCGCAGCTCACGCCGGATCGGGTAGGCGCTGGACGGCATCAGCTGGGTCATGAACACCACCGCCAGGTCCTCGACCGGATCGATCCAGAACGCCGTCGAGGCCATGCCGCCCCAGAAGTATTCGCCCAGCGAGCCCAGGTTCTTGGTCCGGGCCTGGTCGACGGTCATGGCGAAGCCCAGGCCAAAGCCCAGCCCCTCGAACACCGCCTCGCTGAACAGAGACTTCGACGCCTGGACCAGCTCCTGACCGCCGGGCAGGTGATTCATGGTCATCAGCTTGATGGTCTTGGGGCTGAGCAACCGCGCGCCGTCCAGCTCGCCGCCGTTCAGCAGCATCCGGCAAAAGCGCATGTAGTCGTCGGCCGTCGACACCAGCCCGCCGCCGCCGGACTTCATCGGCGGATCCTTGAAGAAGCGGCTCTTCTCCGGATCGTCCTGCAGAACCACCTTGCCCGACGGCGTCAGGGCGTAGCAGGCGGTGAAGCGCTCGCGCTGGCTTTCCGGCACGTAAAAGCCGGTGTCGACCATCTTCAGCGGATCGAAGATCCTCCGCTTCAGGAACACATCGAACGGCAGGCCGGAAATCTTCTCGACCAGATAGCCCAGCACGTCGGTCGAGACCGAATAGTTCCAGGCCTCGCCCGGCGAGAACTCCAGCGGCACGGTCCCCAACGCGTCGACATAGCCCTGCAGCCCGCCCTCGCTGTCGACGCCGTCCAGCTTCAGCTTGCGATAGGCCGCGTCGACATTGGTGCGCTGCTGGAAGCCGTAGGTCAGCCCCGAGGTGTGGCGCAGCAGGTCGATGGTCCGCATCGGCTGGTTGACGCGCGTGGTCTCGAACGCGCCGACCCCGCCGGCCTGGAAGACGCCCAGGTCGCGCCAGGCGGGGATGAAGCGGTGCACCGGGTCGTCCAGCGACACCAAGCCCTCCTCGACCAGCATCATGAAGGCGACGCTGGTGACCGGCTTGGTCATTGAGTAGATGCGAAACAGACTGTCGGCCTTCAGAGGCTTTCCGCGCTCGACATCGGCGGCCCCCAGCACCGACGTATAGGCTAGCTGGCCTCGCCGCCAGACCTGGGTCAGGGCGCAGGGCAGTTTTCCCGTATAGATATACTTGTCCTTGATGAAGCTTTCGATGCGCCCGAGGCGATCAGACGACAGCCCCACGGCTTCCGGCGTACTCAATGTCCTGCACTCCCCTTCTCGAAAGTTCTCATTGGCCCGGATCGAATCTCACGTCCGGACATTTTGCCGCAACGTAAACTTTACCCGATCCTGCGATACCGATTGAAAACGAGGGAAACGGGATGGGCAAGCACTTGGATACCGAGGCTGCCTCCAGGATCGAAGCCGCCGCGGCCGACTGGTTCTTCCAGAGCAGCCTCGACATGTTCGTGATCCTTCGCGCGAACGCGATCATCCGCGTCAATCCCGCCTGGACCCAGCTGACCGGCTGGACGCCCGAGGACACGGCGGGGCGGCCGATCCGAGACTTCCTCCACCTGCACGACACCGAACGGCTGAGGGACGTCGGCGCGGCCCTGCGCACGCGGGGCGAAGCGCGTTCGGAGCACCGCCTGGCGCGCAAGGGCGGCGGCTGGCTCTGGGTGCGCTCGCACTCCAAGGTCCTGGCCGACGACGGCCTGCTGATCGTCTTCCAGGACTTCAGCGAGGACCGCGCCCGCGAGATCGCCCGCCAGCAGACCGAGCGCGCCAACGAACTGCTGCGCGGCGCCGCCGGCGTCTATGTCTGGCGGTTCAACCCGCGCAAGGGCCTCTACCTGTTCGATCAGGACCTGCCGACGCCGTCGTCGCCCGAGGGCGGCGCCCGGAGCATGACGATTTCCGAGATGACCCTGTCGCTGCACCCGGACGACCGCGAGCGCGTCTGGGCGGCGTTCTCCCACACCCTCAAGACCGGCGAGCACGTCGAGATCGACTACCGCTATCTGGACCCGGCGAGCGGCGAATGGGCCAACATGCATTGCGCCTGGCGCGGCGTGCGCGGCTCGGGCCCCACGGCCTGGGACGTGATCGGCATCACCCAGAACGTGACCGAACTGGTCGCCGCCCGCGACGCGGCCTTGAGCGCGGCCGAGGCCAAGAGCCAGTTCCTGGCCAATATGAGCCACGAGATCCGCACGCCGATGAACGGGGTGCTGGGCGTGCTGCACCTCCTGCGCAACGAGCCCCTGACCGAGGACGGCCGCCGCCTGCTGACCGAGGCCCTGGGCTGCGGCGAGATGCTGGCGGAACTGCTGAACGACATCATCGACTTCTCGAAGATCGAGGCTGGCAAGCTGGAGCTGACGCCGCAGCCGACCGAACCGGCGCGGCTGCTGCAAGGCGTGGCCGACATGCTGCGCCCTCAGGCCCGCGCGAAAGGGCTGACGCTGGACGTCGTCGCCCCCGACGACCTGGGCTGGATGGCCACCGACCCGCTGCGCCTGCGCCAGGCCCTATTCAACCTGATGGGCAACGCCGTGAAGTTCACGCTGGCGGGCGGCGTGACCGCGCGGCTCTCCGGTCGGCGGGTCGGCGACCGCGTCCGCCTGCGCTACGAGATCGAGGACACCGGCGTCGGCATCGACGAGGAGGCGGGCAAGAGCCTGTTCGAGCGCTTCCGCCAGGGCGACGGCTCGACCACCCGCCGCTTCGGCGGCTCGGGCCTTGGCCTGGCCATCTGCCGGCGCCTGGCCGAGATGATGAACGGCGAGGTCGGCTTCGAAAGCCGGCTGGGCCAGGGCTCGACCTTCTGGCTGGAGATCGAGGCCGAGGCCTGCGCCGCGCCCACCGAGGACGCGGGCGAGGCCGAGGTCGCGCCGTTCGAGGACCTGCGCGTGCTGGTGGTCGAGGACAACGCCACCAACCGGATGATCGCCAGCCGGATGCTGGAGGCCCTGGGCGCGCGGGTCGCCGTGGCCGAGGACGGCGCTCAGGGCGTGGCGGCGGCCAGCCAGGGCTTCGACCTGATCCTGATGGACATCCAGATGCCCGGCATGGACGGCGTCGAGGCCGCCCAGCGCATCCGGGCCCTGCCGGCGCCGGCGGGAACCGCGCCGATCCTGGCCATGACCGCCAACGCCCTCGCCCACCAGCGGGCCGCCTATCTGGCCGCCGGCATGGACGGCGCGGTGGCCAAGCCGCTGTCCCCCGCCGCCCTGGCCCAGGCCGTGGCCGCGGCGCTGATGGTCGAACGCGGCGCGGAAGCGCGGAAGGCCTCCTAAAGGCCGCCGCTCCGCAACAATCCTGACACCCCTTGGGCGTAGGCCCGCGCTAATTGTCCCACGGCGGACGGAGCGCTCTTTAAGCGGTCGTCCGGGAGGCCTACATGGATGGCGTGTCCATGGGTCGGCGGGACCCGGTGCGACGGACGGGGTGCGCGTTTATGGATGACGGTCGGATCGCGGGGGCGGCGACGGCGCGGTACGCCCGCAAGAAGGAGACCATCCTGGCGGCGGCCACGGCGATCCTGAACCGTCAGGGCGTGCGCGGCATGACCCTGGCCGACGTCGCCGCCAAGGTCGGGCTCAACACCACCAGCGTCACCTACTACTACCGCAAGAAGGACGATCTGGCCGCCGCCTGCTTCATGCGCGGCCTCGAGCGGTTCGAGGCCATGGTCGCCGAGGCCGCCGCCCAGGCGTCGCCCGCCGCGCGGATCCTGAAGTTCCTGGACCTCTATCTGGACCTCAACCGACGCGTCCGCCTGGGCGAGGCGACGCCGCTGACCAGCTTCGCCGAGGTCAAGGCGCTGAAGGAGCCGCTGCGCGGATCGGTCGTGGCGGCGTTCAACGATCTGTTCCGCCGGGTGCGCGCCTTCTTCGACGACCCGTCCCTGGCCCACCTGGACAAGCGGCAACGCAACGCCCGCGCCCACCTCCTGATGGAGCAGGTGTTCTGGTCGGGCACCTGGCTGCGCCGCTACGACGTCGAGGACTACGGCCGGGTGCGCGACCGGATGGGCGACATCCTGCTGAACGGCCTGCCGGCCGGCGACCGCGCCTGGGCGCCCCAGTCCCTGCCCGATCCCACGCCCCAGACTGTCGAAGGCGCGCCGCCCGAGAGCATCGAGTGGCGCGAAACCTTCCTGGTGGCCGCCACCCGCCTGATCAACCAGCGCGGCTATCGCGGCGCCTCGGTCGAGGACATTTCGGCGGCGCTGAACGTGACCAAGGGCTCGTTCTATCACCACCACGACGACAAGGACGCCCTGGTGGCCGAGTGCTTCGAGCGCACCTTCACCGTCACCCGCCGCTCGCAGCTCGACGCGCGCGCCCTGGACGCCGACAGCTGGACCCAGCTGACCTCCACCGCCGCCGGCCTGACCGCCTACCAATTGTCCGAACACGGCCCCCTGCTGCGCGCCTCGTCGATGGGCGCCCTGCCCGACGCGCTGCGCGGCGACATGGCCGACGGCTACGCCCGGGGCTGGCAGCGCTTCGCGGCGATGATCTCGGACGGGATCGCCGACGGCTCGATTCGCGCGATCGATCCCTGCATCGCCGCCCACATGATCAACTCGATGCTGAACGCCGCCGCCTCCCTGGGGGCCTGGGTTCCGGGCCTGGATCGCGACGAGGCCGCCGAGCTTTTCGCAAGGCCTTTGCTGATAGGCGTTCTAAAATAGTCTCATTTTCGAGACACTTTTGAGCACTTATCGCTCGAGGCAAAATTGATATCGATCAATAATACTTCGAATTCAAAATATAGTCGCTACGATTAGTCGCATATACTGCGATATTTACACCCCGTTAACACTGGCCGCGCGTAGTCTCGCCATCGCTCTACTCGAAGAGCGCGAAGAATCCGAGATCCGGGATTCAATTATCAGGCGAGATGAGGGCGGCAACCAATGTCTGACATCAAAGAGAAGATCGTCACGTGGAATGAACACGATCGATCTGTTGGCGAAGTCGTCTACAAGCGCGCCGGCAAGCACCTGGAAACGGCGCTTCTGAACGCCTACCGGGTCATCGATCCTTCGTTGAAAGCCTTGCCGCACGACGTGTTCGAGAACGAGAAGCGCAAGTTCGCGTTCATCGCGCGGGGTAATTTCCCCAGCGAATACTTCGAACAGCAAGCCGTCATTACCGAGAACATCTCGAACAGCCTCGATTTCGCGACCTATCTGAGCAAGACCTACGCGGCCTACGCCGCGGGCCTGGCGTCCGGCCTGATGAAGGAAAAGGCCTGGAACGAGAAGCATTCCGACGAACTGATGCTGAGCCTGATGCGCTCGGTGTTCTCCGACGCCAGCGTCGTGATGTTCTATTACTTCCAGGTCCTCAACGCGCGCGCCGACGAGGAGCGCGCCGTGGTCGAGGCCGAACGCCAGCGCGTGGCCGAAGAGCAGAACATGGTGGTCTCGGTGCTGGCCAGCAGCCTGCGCCGCCTGTCGCAAGGCGACTTGACGGCCCAGATCACCGAACCCTTCACCGGCCGCTATCAGCAGATCAAGGACGACTTCAACGCCGCCCTGGACAGCCTGCGCGACGCCATGGGCGCCATCGCCTCGGCGACCAGCGGCCTGCGCAACGGCTCCGACGAGATTTCCGCCGCCTCCGACGACCTGTCGCGCCGCACCGAACAGCAGGCCGCCAGCCTGGAGGAGACCGCCGCCGCCCTCGACGAGATCACCGCCACCGTCAAGCGCAGCGCCGAGAGCGCGCTTCAGGCGTCCGGCGCGGCCTCGACGGCCACGATCGACGCCAAGCGCTCGGGCGAGGTCATGCACGACGCCGTCACGGCCATGGGCGAGATCGAGCAGAGCTCCAAGAAGATCACCAACATCATCGGCGTGATCGACGAGATCGCCTTCCAGACCAACCTCCTGGCCCTGAACGCCGGGGTCGAGGCGGCGCGGGCCGGCGAGGCGGGCCGAGGCTTCGCGGTCGTCGCCCAGGAAGTCCGCGCCTTGGCCCAACGCTCGGCCGACGCGGCCAAGGAGATCAAGGACCTGATCGCCAGCAGCACCGCCCAGGTCGAACGCGGCGTCAAGCTGGTCGGCGACACGGGCGCGGCGCTGAACGGCATCGTCACCAAGATCAGCGACATCGACGGCCTGGTCTCCGAGATCGCCCGCTCGTCGCGCGAGCAGGCAACCGGCCTCAACGAGGTCAACACCGCCGTCAACCAGATGGACCAGGTCACCCAGCAGAACGCGGCCATGGTCGAGCAGTCGACCGCCGCCGCGGCCAATCTGCGCTCCGAGGCCGGCGAGCTGGAACGACTGGTCTCGCGCTTCCAGACCGGCGCGAGCTCCAGCGCCGCGCGCGCCCAGCCGGTCTCGGCCGGCGGTCCCGCGCCCCTGGCCGAGGCGCGCGCCCGGATCGTCTCGTTCGCCCGCCCCGGCGGCGCGGCGGCGGCGCGACGCGCCGAGGAGACTTTCTAAACGCCGTCACGCGCCGGCGCCGCGCGACGGACGATGCGCGCAAGGGCCGCGTTAACCATGAGTGGCCCAAAGGGGCTCGGGGCTGCTACCCTCGGATGACCGAGTCGCTCCGAGCCCGTCATGACGACGATCAACCCCTACGCCTCGACCTACGCCCCCGGCCTGACCGCGGGGCAGACGGCCGCCCAGCGCGCCAACCAGGCCAGCGTCCCTGGCCAGACGCGCGACCAGAGCCCGACGATCAACACCCCGGCGGTCAACGTGACCCTGTCGCCGGCCGCCCAGGCGGCGCTGAAGGCCCAGACCGACTCCCGCTCGATCGACGCGGTGATCGCCGACGCCAAGAGCCAGATCGCGGCGCGCCTGAAGGCCGCCGGCGCGGCCTCGGCCCTCAGCAACGGCAATTCGACGATCGACCTGTCGGACATGGACCGCCGCACGCTGTACGCCGTGGCCAGCAACCAGGGCGGCGGCTTCTCGACCGACCAGCAGGTGGTCGCGGCGCTGGGGATGCGCGATCAGCGCGACCAAGCCCTGGCCAGCCCGGCCGCCCAGGCCCGACTGACCGGCGACTACGCCAGCCTCTACCAGGCCGCCTTGGACCAGATGGACGCCGCCGGCCCCGAGGAAAAGGCCACCAGCGCCTGGAGCGACCAGCGCGCCGCCCTCGTGGAAGGCCGCAAGCAGGCGCTCGCTCGCCCGGGCCTGGCGCCCAGCGGCATCGCCAATGACAGCGTCGCGGCCTACATGAAGGATACCGGCAGCGTCGTGGCGGGCGCCAAGACCCGCGACTTCGGCAAGGTGGCCACCGATGTCCGCGCGGCGCTGGACAAGCAGTATTCCCTGGCCACCCAGCCGACCGCGGCCAAGGACGGGCAGAGCGGCGACATCGATTTCAGCCGCTTCGACGACCGCTCTCTTTCCGCCGTCGCCCTGAACCAGGATGACCAGTTCTCCGGTCACGAGGTGGCCCAGGCCAAAGCGGAGGTTCGCGCTCGCGACAGCGCGGCGATCCAGAGCGATTACCAGTCGTCCAGCCAGGACCCGTCGAGCTTTGGCCAAGCCTTGATCACCCGCTACGCCGGCATGACCACCGAGGAACGCCAGGCGGCCGGCTGGACGCCCGCCGTCTACGACAAGATCGTCCAGCTGCAGAACGCCAGCGAGAAGCTGGCCCAGATGTTCAACGCCAACGGCGCGCCGGGGACGACGGCGGGTCCGCCCAGCCTGCTGGACTATATGTAGGCGCGACGAGAGCCTTCCGCCTGAAATCGGAATCGCTTTCAGGCGTCAAAAAAGGCTCGAAATCAAACATTTAGAGCGTGATGACCGCCGAAACCGCTCACACTTTCGGCTATCACGCTCTAGGCCCTATTCCGCCGCGTAGACCAGCGGATGGGTATGCGCCCACAGGTGGGCGCGATAGGTGTCGAAGCACTGCTCGCCACAGATCAGGCGCATCAGGGCGCCCTCGGCGATGAACCGGGCGCGCGACGGATCCTCCGACACCAGCGGGACCAGGGCTTCGGCGTTCCAGGCCTTGGAGTGCTCGATGTCCAGCTGGGCGTGGAGGGCGAAATACTTGCGAGCCTCGGGCGAGACGCCGACGCGCTTGAGACCGGCGTCGACGCAGGCGACGCGGGTCGGCGCGGTCAGCTCGACCACGCCCAAGGCCCCGATCGACTGCCAGACATAGCGCCGCGTCGTGGCGAAGGCGGTCATGGTGTTGGCCAGGCACAGCGACTGCCAAAGCGTCGTGTCGATGGTCGGCGTCAGGCCCAGGGTCGCCGTGGTTCGCGCCAGCATCGGGCCGTGCATCCCCTTGGCGCCGCCCCGGCCCATTTCGTCCCAGTAGTTGCGGGCCAGCTCCAGCTTGGCGCGCTCGGGGACCTTGACCTGGGTCAGGGCGACCAGGTCGTCGAAGCCGGCCTCGCCGGCCGCCTCCTGGGTCAGGAACCACTTCAGGTCCTCCAGCGAGGCCTCGCCTTCCAGCCAGTCGAACAGAGGGTCCCACTGGCCGGGGCCATGGTCCTTCAAGGCCTCGAACCAGGCGATGAAGCCTTCGGGATCGGACGGGACGTCCGCGACGAGCGGGGCGATCTCGGCGCGGAACGCCTCGATGAACGCGCCTTCCAGGCGGCGCATCTCGGTTTCCCGATCCAGTTCGGCGCGCCAGTCGTCGGAGGGCGCGCTGGGCGCGAGGCGGACATGATTCCAGTGCGCCAGGCCGCGATGCAGGGCCTCGGCATCGGGAAACCGCGGGCTGAAGGCCCCCAGACGGCAAAGACGCTCACCACCGTGCACGGTCAAACTCCTTGGTCGTGAAAGAAAGGGGCCGCCTTTCGACAAGGCGGCCCATAGGCGGGTCAGCGCTCGGCGCCGCCGTCGCCGGCTCGGCCGGGCTCGAGATCCTCGTCGGCGTCGACGCCGCCGATCGCGCCGTCGTCATCCAGCGCGTCTTGGCGCTCGCCTTCGTCTTGGCGATCAGCCTGCTGGTTCTGCTGACCCGGTTGGGTCTGCTGGGGGTTCTGCTGCTGTTGCTGCGGCTGGCGGACGCCGTCCTGCTGGTTCTGCTGCGCTGGCTGTTGACGTTGAGCGTCGTTCTGCTGTTGCGGCTGGCCCTGGTTGTCGCGGTTCTCGTTCATGGTCGTCCCTCGGGAAAGGCCGGGCCGGATGGCGGCGGCGAGGGAGCTAACGGCGGCGGCGACCATCCTGTTCCTGTGTCGACAGCGCGACTTTCGGCGGGAATAGCGCCTTGAATTCACTTTTGAATATCTGGGGAACCCTTGGCTGGCGCCGCCCTGACGCGTCGAGCGGCCGGCCGCCGCTCGGCGCTTAAACAAACGACACGCGGAAGGCCGCCGCGCGGCAAATGGCCGTTCTCCAAGACGCGAACACTCCCAAGACGCGAACACAAGGAGACGGCCATGACCCACGCCCCCAACAGCCCCGGCCGCTCGGAGAACGAGGCCGAGGCGCCCGGCGACTTCAGCGCGCTGGGCGGCGAGGAAAAGGTCCGGAAAACCGGCGAAAAGTCCCGCGCCCAGGCGGGCCCCGATGGGCCGGACGCGGCCGAGATCGGCGACACCTTCAAGGGCCCCAAGGGCGACCCAGCGGAAGGCAAGCGGGGCTAGAGCGTGATAGCTGAAAGTGTGAGCGGTTTCGGCGGTTATCACGCTCTAAATGTTTGATTTATAGTCTTATTTTCCGCTCGAATGATTCCATTCGAGCGGATAAGGCTCTAGCGCTTACACCTCAAGCAAGCGCGCGATCGCGGTCTCGGCCTCGGAGCCGTCGATGCCGCGCTCGGCGAGCCAGGCGTCCTGGTAATAGGTGGTGGCGTAACGCTCGCCGCCGTCGCAGAGCAGCGTGACCACGCTGCCGGTTTCGCCGGCGGCCGCCATCTCCTCGATCAGGCGCAGGCAGGCCCAGAGATTGGTCCCCGTGGAGCCGCCGACCGCCCGTCCCAAGCGCCGCGACAAGGCCCGCATCGCGCCGATGCTGGCGCGGTCCTCGACGGCGATCATCCGGTCGATGACGCTAGGCACGAAGCTGGGCTCGACCCGGGGCCGCCCGATGCCCTCGATGCAGCTGCAGAACCCTTCCGGCAGGATGGAGAGCGCGCGGTCCGCGAAATGGCGGTGGAAGATCGAGTGCTCGGGATCGGCGACGCACAGCCGCGTGGCGTGGCGCCGATAGCGGATGAAGCGGCCGATCGTCGCCGACGTGCCGCCCGTGCCGGCGCCGCAGACCACCCAGGACGGGATCGGGAAGCGTTCCTGCGCCATCTGGGCGAAGATGCTCTCGGCGATGTTGTTGTTGCCGCGCCAGTCGGTGGCGCGCTCGGCGTGGGTGAACTGATCCAGATAGTGGCCGCCTGTCTCGGCGGCCAGGCGCTGGGCGACCGCGTAGACGGTCCGAGGATCCTCGACGGCGTGGATCTCGCCGCCATGGAAGCGGATCTCGTCCAGCTTCGGCGTCGCCGTGCTGGCCGGCACGACGGCGATGAAGCGCAGGCCTAGCATCCGGGCGAAATAGGCTTCGCTGACCGCCGTCGATCCCGACGAGGCCTCGATCACGCAGGTGTTCGGCCCGATCCATTCGTTGCAGAGGGCGTACAGAAACAGCGAGCGCGCCAGGCGGTGCTTGAGGCTGCCGGTCGGGTGGCTGCTCTCGTCCTTCAGATAGAGGTCGATCCCCGGATAGCGCGCCAGCGGCAGGTGGATCAGGTGGGTGTCGGCCGACCGATTGTAGTCCGCCTCGATCCGGCGCACGGCCTCGTTCAGCCATCGCCGCCCGTCGGCGTTCCCCGCGACCTGACCCGCCCGCGCCCCTTGCGCCGAGTTCCGCGACATTCCCTTGATCCCCGATTGATCCGTATCCACCCTGATCGTCAGGCCAGACCTCGGCGTAGCAATAGCGCGCGGGGCGTCCCCATAAAAGAACGGCGCGTCCCCTAAGGGCCGCGCCGCCAGTTTCCCACAGCCGAGAACCTAGAACTTCTTCTTCAGCCCGACCTTCCAGGTGCGGCCCAGGGGATCGCCGGTGAAGGGGTCGTAGCCCAGGTCGAGGCGGGCGTAGGACGGGTCCTTGTCGAACAGGTTGGTGATCGCCAGGGTCGCCGTCGTGTTCCAGGGCAGGAAGACCCGATAGGACAGATCGGTCAGGATCTGGGCCTTGATCGTCTTGCCCGCGCTGACCGTGACGCCCGCGCCGGTGGTGTCCTTGTAAGCGTTGGCGGCGAACGGCGCGACGCGCTGGTCGTCATAGCCGCCGATGTAGTGCACCGTCAGGCGCACGTTGTGAGGGCCTCTGTTCCACTCGCCATAGACGTCGCCCTTCCACTGCGGAATCGGCACGACGGTGGTCTGGTAGTTGAGCAGGCCCACCGCGTCGAAGGCCTTTTCGACGGTGATCCCTTCGACGACATTGGCGCCGACCTTGTACTTCTGGACGTAGGTCGCCGTGCCGCCGATCGTGACGTCGCCGCCGGCCACGTCGCGGAACCGGTAGTCGGCCGTGAAGTCGAAGCCGCTGTTCTTCACAGGCGCGCCGTTGATGTAATAGGTCTTCAGGCGGGCGATGCTGGTCGTCGGCGTCGAGCACGAGCCGTTGAAGGTGAAGCGCGCGACCAGGGCCGCGTAGGCCGGATCGGCGCAGTTGTTCGCGCCCGCCGCCCCGTTCGGATAGAGGGCGTTGACCATCCCCGCCACCGGCTCGGCCACGATCGGGTGCTTGAAGTCGAAATCGAAGTAGTCGATCGAGGCGCGCAGGTCGCCGGCGCTGATCAGGATCCCGAAGTTGTAGGTATTGGCCTTCTCGGGACGCAGGTTCGGGTTGCCGAAGATGTCGACCGCTCGGAACACGCCCAGAATGCCTTGCAGCGAGGTCACCGAGGTGGTGGTCGTCACCGGGTCCGGCGGCCCGCGGAAGGTCGAGCCCGCCGAGGCCCGCAGGGCCAGCCACTTGGTCGCCTGCCAGCGCAGCGAGGCCTTCGGATTGAAGGTCGAGCCGGTCGAGCCGCCATAGTCCTCGTAGCGCGCGGCCAGCTGCCCCTGAAGCGTCTGGGTGATCGGCAACGACAGCTCGCCGAACGCGGCCCCGACGGCGCTCTGGTTGTCGGCCGGCGTGCCCACGCCCAGGAACATGAAGGGCCCGTTGCGGGCCGAGCCGGTGCAGGTCGTGACCCCGAAGTCCGGCGTATTGACGCACGGATTGATCAGGGCGTTGCTGATGTCGTTGTAGTCGGCCTTGAAATAGGTGCGGCGGTACTGGACGCCGGCCGCCCAGGCGATGTCGCCGCCCGGCAGGCTGATGCTGGTCTTGCCGTTCAGCACCGCCTCGCCGACGAACAGGCGCGAGGACTGCTTGGTCGACAGCTTCTTGAAGAACCAGTCCACCAGGTCCTTGTTGTTGGCCAGGGCGGCGCTGTAGCCAGCGTTGGCCTGGCCGGTGATGGCGTTGGACGGGATCGCGCTGGCGAAGGGGTTGTAATACATGCAGCCGCCGACGCCCGGCGTGCCCTGGATGCCCGGCAGCGACGGATTGCTGTCGCAGGTCGGTCCGCCCAGGCCCTGCAGCGCCAGGGCGAAGCGGTCGACCAGCGTGTCGTAACCGGTGCGAATGCCGACCTCCTGCGAGTAGGTCAGGGCCACGTCCCAGCCGATGCCGTTGTCCCACTCGCCCGACAGGTCGGCCGAGACGCGGAAGGCGTCGAAGGCGCGCGCGCCGATCGAGGGGCCGTAGCCGAACTTGGGATTGCCGCCGATGCCGAACGGCCGGTTGGCCACGTCCAGCGCCCCGAACCCGAAGATCGAGCCCGGCGCCGTCGTGCTGGCGCCCGTCGCCAGGCTGGAGAGGTTGACGGTCGGATTGGCGGCGATGAAGGCGATCAGGCCCGGATTGGTCGCGGGCACGTAGTAGCGGCCGGTCAGGGCCGGGCTGGGCGCGACCTCGGCGGTCGGCGTGGCCAGGGCCGCGTAGGAGGGCGAGGTGTTCCAGTCGGGCACGTCGGTGTGCGAATACAGCACCTCGGCGTGGAACTTGGTCTTGGCGCTAAGGTCGGCATTGGCCTCGGCATAGGCCTGAACCGCGTCCTGCTTCTCCACCAGATTGTCGAACGGCGTGTAGTGCCAGTAGCAGACCGGCGTCAGGCCGGAGAAGCCGGCGAAGCCCCCCAGGCCGGCGCAGGCCGGATCCCGCAGGGCGTTGGTCGAGCTGGCCAGCGGAATGAAGGTCGAGGGGTTGCCGGCCGCCGACCATCCCGCCTCGGGGTTGGACAGGTAGGGCCGGTTGGCCCACGACCGGTCGGCGACCGACAGCTTGGAGCGGTGCTGCCAGCCGACGCTGGCCAGGACGTTGCCGTTCTCCCAGACCTGGCCCCAGGTGACGTTCAGGCCATAGTCGCCGCTCGAATTCTTGATGCCGCGATAGTCGGCGCCGACCTCCAGGCCCTTGAAGTTCTTCTTGGTGATGAAGTTGACCACGCCGGCGATGGCGTCGGAGCCGTAGGTCGCCGCGGCGCCGTCCTTGAGCACTTCCAGGCGACCGATGGCGGCGGCGGGCAGGATGTTGGTGTCGACGATCCCCGCCCCGGCCGCGGCCAGCGGGTTGATGGCCAGGCGCCGGCCGTTCAGCAGCACGAGGGTGCGCTGCGAGCCCAGGCCGCGCAGGTTCACCGAGCCCGAACCTTCCGAGCCCTGGGCGCGGCTGTCGAACTGGTTGGTGTCGCCCAGCACCCCGCTGGACACCGACAGGGCCTTGATCAACTCGACGGTCGAGGGGGAGCCGCGCTTTTGCAGCTCCTCCGCGCCGATCACCTTGACCGGCAGGGCCGCGTCCTCGGGCGTGCCCTTGATGAACGAGCCGGTGACGACGACCTCCTCGACCTGGGTCGACGGGTCGGCGGCGGACTTCTGGCCCTGGGCGTCGGCCGCGCCGGCGGACAGGGCCACGGCCAGCGCGAGACTGGACCCTCCAAGCAGGAAGCGGGTTCGATTCATGGCAATTTCCCTCCCTTATCGTTTTGTTGGGCCGGCGCCGTCGTTGCTCGCGGTCGGCCGGCATGTCTCAGCTGGGCGGCGCCCTCCCGGTCCAGGCGCGGACGGACGCGCGGCCGCCAAGGCCGTCGCGACGCCCGGAGCGTTCGCTTTTGAAACCCGGTGATGCGCTTCGTGGAGCCGACAAGCTTGGAATCCCCTTGGTCCAGGTGCTTGAAAAGCCACGCTTACTCCCTCGCCCCGAAGGACGCGGTTGGGTCGACCAATGAGGGACGACACCCATTTCGAAGATGAGGTATGTTTCCGAACTGTGTCAACCGTGGCCAAATCAAGGCGGACGGAATGCCGCACCCCGCCCGTGCTCGCGCGCGGTATGGCGGCGGATAGGGGCGGCGGCGGGCGCGTCGCGACTCCGGCCTCGCTAAAGCGTTCAACGGGGGGTTTCCGATCGCGACGGAGCCCCCTAAGTGGGACAACATTGGTCGCCAAGCCGCGATGGCGGGCCGCAACAATCGGGTTGGAACTTCATGCGTCTCGCCAAGACCGTCCGGCGGCCTGGCCGGCCTTCTGGCTCGTTCCGCGCGTCGCTCGTCTCGACGGCCGTGCTGATCGGCGCGGGCCTGGCCGCGTGTACGACGCCCGCGCGCCAGGTCGACGCCCGCCTGCCCGCCGCCTATGAGGCCCCGGCCGGAAAGCCGCTGCCGTCCCAGACGCTGGACCAGTGGTGGACCACGTTCGACGACCCGGTCTTGAACGATCTGGTCGCGACGGCTCTGGAGAAGGCGCCCGACGCCCGCCTCGCCGCCGCCCGCCTGGCCGAGGCCCGCGCCGTCCGCCAGGGCCAGATCCGTCAGCTCTACGTCCCGCAGACCCCGCTGACCGGCTCGGCCAAGCGCACCGACACCCACATCATCGAACAGAGCGGCTCGGGGGGCTTCACCCTGGGCGGGGTGACCAAGAGCCTGGCCCTGGACTTCGACGTCTCGTGGGAGCTGGACCTGATCGGCCGCCGCGCCGCCGCCCGCCGCGTGGTCGACAACGACCTGGCCGCCGCCCGCTTCGCCTATGAAGGCGCCCGCGCGGCCCTGGCCGCCAATGTCGCTCAGTCGTATTTCGAGGCCCGAGGCTACGCCGTCCAGCTGGAGGACGCCCGCCAAAGCGCCCGCATCGCCCAGGCCCTTTACGACGTCGCGGCCGAAAAGGGCCGCCGCGGCCTGACCGCCACGTCCGAGGCCGAGCGCTCGGCCGCCGACCTGGCCCAGACCGAGGCCCAGGTCGCCCAGCTGGAAGCCCAGCTCCAGGCCTCGCGCCGTAGCCTGCTGATCCTGGTCGGCAAGGGCGTCGATCCGCTGGCCAGCCTGCCGGTCGAACCCGTCCTGGCCAAGGCCCCGCCGGTTCCCGCCGCCGCCCCCGGCGAGTTGCTGGCCCGCCGCCCCGACGTGCGCGAGGCGGCCGCGCGCCTGGCCTCGGCCTCGGGCAACCTGAACGTCAACGAGCTGGCCCTTTTCCCGACCGTCACCCTGGCGCCGGGCGTGGGCCTTTCCAAGCAGATCAGCCCCAGCTTCCTCAAGCCGGGCTCCACCACCTCGACCACCAGCTCGGCCTGGACGCTGGGCGCCAACCTCTCGGTCCCGGTGCTGAACATTCCCAAGCTGATGTCCGACATCAAGGCCCAGGGCGCGCGGGTCGAGCAGGCCGCCGTCACCTATGAGCAGACCGTCCAGAAGGCGTTCGGCGAGGCCGAGGGCGCGCTGGTCCAGCTGGACGCCGACGAGCGCCGCGTCGCCCTGCTGTCGGCCGGCGAGCGACGCGCGGCCAGCGCCTACGAGGCCAGCCGCAAGGGCTACGCGGCCGGCCTGACCGACCTGACCACGACCTTGCAGGCCGAACAGTCCTGGCGCGGGGCCCGCACGGCCCTGACCGGCGCCCAGACCCAGGCCCTGCAGCGCGCGGTCCAGACCTACAAGGCGCTCGGCGGCGGCTGGTCCCCGACGAGCCTTCCCCAGCAGCCTTCCGCCCAATGAGACCCGCCACGATGACGACCCGCTCTCTGATCGCCACCGCCCTGGTCTGCGGCGCCGTCGGCCTGGCCGGCTGCGGCAAGAAGACTGACACGGCCAAGGCCTCCGGCGCCGACCTGGCCCGCGCCGTCACCGTGACCCGCGTCGAGAGCCGCCCCCTGGGCGGCGGCTTCAAGGCCTCGGGCCAGCTGATCCCGCGCGAGGAGGCGGCCGTCGGCTCCGAGCTCTCCGGCTATCGCGTCGCCAAAGTCTTCGTCGAGGAAGGCGCGTGGGTGCGCGCCGGCCAGCCGTTGGCCCAGCTGGACAACACCCTGCTGCGCGCCCAGATCGCCCAGCAGGCCGCCGTGACCGCCCAGTCCGAGGCCGAGGCCCAGCGCGTCGCCGGCATGGACGGCCAGGGCGTGCTGTCGCAGGAGCAGATCGAGACCCGGCGCTACCAGGCCAAGGCCCAGGCCGCGGCGCTGGCCGAGCTGCGGACCAAGGACAGCCGCATGACCATCACCGCCCCGGTCGCGGGCCGGGTGCTGGAGCGGACGGTGCGGCCCGGCGACGTGGCCGGCGGCGCCTCTCCGTGGTTCCGCATCGCCCGCGACGGTCTTGTCGAACTGAACGCCGAGGTCAACGAAGCCGATCTCGCCAATGTCCGCGTCGGCCAGTCGGTGGCAGTGACCATCCCCGGCGGTCCGACCGTCTCGGGCGTGGTGCGCCTGGTCTCGCCCCAGATCGACGCCAACACCCATCTGGGCCGCGTGCGCGTGCGCCTGCCCCTGCGCGAGGACCTGCGCGCCGGCGGCCTGGCCAGCGGGACCTTCGGCGCGTCCGGCGCCGTCGTGACGGCCGTGCCGGAGGCGGCGATCCGCTATGACGCCGACGGCGCCTCGGTCATCACCATCGACGCCGACAACCGCGCCCGCCAGGTCAAGATCCGCACCGGCCAGCGCGGCGGCGGCTATGTGCAGCTCCTGGAGGGTCCGCCCGTCGGCGCCCGCATCGTGCAAAGCGCGGCGGCCTTCACGCTGGACGGCGACAAGGTGAAGCCGATCGAGCAAGGCGCCCGCTGATGGCCCAGCTGCGCGTTTCCGCCTGGGCGATCAAGAACCCGATCCCGGTCGCGGTCGTCTTCATCGCCCTGATCATCGCCGGCGTCGGCTGCTATCTCGGCCTGCCGATCAAGCAGTTCCCGAACGTCTCGTTCCCGGCCGTCACCGTGACCGTCACCCAGAGCGGCGCGGCGCCGGGCGAGCTGGAGACCCAGGTCACCCGCCCCGTCGAGGACGCGGTGGCCAGCATCTCCAACGTCAAGACCATCCGCTCGTCGGTGGTCCAGGGCGCCTCGACGACGACCATCGAGTTCGAGCTGGGCGAGGACCTGCAGAAGGTCACCGACGAGGTGCGCTCCAAGATCGACACCGTGCGCGCCCAGCTGCCCAAGGAGATCGACCAGCCGACGGTGACGCGCCTGGAGATCGACGCCGCGCCGATCATCACCTACGCGGTCGCCGCGCCGAACATGTCGACCACGGACCTGTCGTGGTTCGTCGACGACACCGTCACCCGCGCCCTGCAGGGCCAGAAGGGCGTCGCCCAGGTCTCCCGCGTCGGCGGGGTGAACCGCGAGATCAACATCATCATCGACCCGGCCCGCATGGCCGCGTTCGGGGTGACAGCGCCGCAGCTGAACGCCGCCCTGGCCAACTACAGCCTCGACGCCCCCGGCGGCCGGGCCCTGGTCGGCGGTCGCGAGCAGACCGTCCGCGTGCTGGGCGCGGCCCAGACCCTGGACGAGCTGCGCGCCATCACCATCCCCACCGCCGCCGGCCGCTATGTGAAGCTGACCGACGTGGCCGAGGTCGGCCAAGGAGCGGGCGAGGAGCGCGGGTTCGCGCGTCTGGACGGCAAGCCCGTCGTCGCCTTCCAGGTGATGAAGACCAAGGAGAGCAGCGACGTCCAGGTCGAGAGCCGCGTCACCAAGGCGATCGCCAAGCTGCAGGCGGCCCAGAACGGCGTCACCTTCACCAAGATCTTCTCGACCGTCGACGACACCCGCGCCAGCTTCACGGCCACCGAGCACACCCTGCTGGAAGGGATGTTGCTGGCCTCGCTGGTGGTGTTCCTGTTCCTGCGCGAGTGGCGGGCCACGGTGATCACCGCCATCGCCATGCCGGTGTCGCTGATCCCGACCTTCGCCTTCATGTCGGTGGTCGGCTTCTCGCTGAACGTCGTGACCCTGCTGGCCCTGACCCTGGTGATCGGCATCCTGGTCGACGACGCCATCGTCGAGATCGAGAACATCGAAAAGCGCGTCGCCCGGGGCCAGCGTCCCTATCAGGCGGCGATGGAGGGGGCCGACGCCATCGGCCTGGCCGTCGTGGCCACCACCTTCTCGATCGTCGCGGTGTTCGTCCCCGTCTCGTACATGCCCGGCACGCCCGGCCAGTTCTTCAAGGAATTCGGCCTGACCGTCGCGGTGGCGGTGCTGTTCTCGCTGGTCGTCGCCCGCTTCCTGACGCCGCTGCTGGCCGCCTATTTCCTCAAGCCCAGCAAGGACCCGCATCCGGAAAAGCCGCTGTCGGGCCTCTATCGCCGCGCGCTGGACTGGGCGCTGGACCACAAGTTCCTGAGCTTCATCCTGGGCGGCGTCATCACCTTCGCCTCGCTGGCCGGGGCGATCTTCCTGGCCTCGATCGGCGTGCTGGCCGTCGGCTTCCAGCCGCCCGGCAACAACAACTACTACTATCTGAAGGTCCAGGGCCCGCCGGGCGCGACGACCCTCGACATGGACCGCACGGTCCAGGCGATCACGGCCCAGTTCCGCCAGCGCGGCGAGACGGCCCACGTCTTCGCCCAGGTCGGATCCAACATCGGCAGCGGCTGGGCCGGCGCGCAGGGCGGCAGCGACGTGCGCGACGCCACCGTGACCGTGGTGCTGCACGACAAGCGTTCGATGACGGTCACCCAGATCAAGCAGGCGATCCGCGCCTCGCTGCGCGACATCCCCGACGCCCGCGTCAACCTGCAGTCCGACTGGGGCCAGGCCGACGTCAACATGATCCTGACCTCAGAGGACGGTCCGGCCCTGGAACGGGCGGCGCTGGCGCTGGAAAAGGACATGCGCGGGCTGAAGACCGTCGCCGACCCGCGTCCGTCCTCGCCGCCCTCGGGCCCGGAAATCCTGATCCGTCCCCGGGCCGAGGAGGCGGCGCGCCTGGGCGTCAGCTCGGCCGACATCGCCACCGTGGCCCGCGTGGCCACCGTCGGCGACATCGACGCCAATGTCGCCAAGATGACCCAGGGCGAGCGGCGCATTCCGATCCGCGTGCGCCTGCCGCGCGACAACCGCGCCGACCTGGAGTCGATCAAGGCCCTGCTGCTGCCCACCAAGTCCGGCGGATTCACGCGGCTGGACACGGTGGCCGACGTCAGCTTCGAGGCGGGTCCGGCCAAGATCGACCGCTTCGGCCGCAAGCGTCAGCTGACCGTCGAGGCCGACCTGGCCGGCGGCGCCCAGCTGGGTCAGGCGCTGAACGAGGTCAACAACACGCCGACGATGAAGCATCTGCCCGCCGGCGTGACGCCCGCCGCGGCCGGCGACCAGGAAGCGTTCGTCGAGCTGTTCAGCGGCTTCGCGGTGGCGCTGCTCTCGGCCGTGGGCCTGGTGTTCGGCGTGCTGGTGCTGCTGTTCCGCAGCTTCTTCAAGCCGGTGACCATCCTGTCGGCCCTGCCGCTGGCGATCAGCGGGGCGTTGGCCGCCCTGGTGGTCACCGGCCAGTCGCTCTCGATGCCGTCGCTGATCGGCTTCCTGATGCTGATGGGCCTGGCGGCCAAGAATTCGATCCTGCTGGTCGAGTACGCGATCGAGGAAGAACGGTCGGGCAAGTCGCAGCGCGACGCCATCATCGAGGCCTGTCGCGAGCGAGCCCGGCCGATCATCATGACCACCCTGGCCATGATGGCGGGGATGCTGCCCACCGCGCTGGGCCTGGGCAAGGGTTCGGAGTTCCGCCAGCCGATGGCCGTGGCGGTGATCGGCGGCCTGATCACCTCGACCGTGCTGTCGCTGGTGCTGGTGCCGGTGGTCTACGAGATCATCGACGATTTCGAACGCTGGCTGGCCCCGAAACTGGGCCGTCTCACCACGCCGCGCGACGCGAAGGGGGAGCGGGAAACGGTCAGCTAATTCCTCCCCCGCGACGCGGGGGAGCAGCTTCATGGGCTCTCAATCCCGTCTCGGCGCGTAGCGGAGCCGGCACACGGTCCAACCGTCCTCGCGGGCCATCTCGAAACGTCCTCCCAGCTGCTGGGCCATGGCGCGGACGATGCGCAGGCCCAGGCTTTCGGAGGCGCCCGGATCGAATGTCGGCGGCGGGCCTTGGCCGTTGTCGCGGACGGTCAGCACGTGGTCGCCCAGGCCTTGCTCCAGGCGCACGACGACGCGCCCCTCGCCCGCTTCGCCAAACCCGTGCTCGAGGGCGTTGTTGAAGCTCTCCAGCATGACCAGGGTCACCGGCGTCGCCTGGTCCGGGTGCAGCGGCTCCTCGCCGCCCTCGACGGTCAGCGCCACGCGGGAGCCCGCCGCCGCCGCCGCGGCGGCCAGCACGCCCTCGGCGAAGGCCTGGAAGGGCGCGGGGTCGCCGACGGCGTTGTGCAGCTGGCGCTGGATCTCGGCGATCACCTCGATGCGCGATCCGGCCTCGACCAGGGCGTGACGAGCGTCCTCGTCGGCCTGGCGGGAGGCCTGCAGACGCAACAGGGAGCCGACGACCTGGATGTTGTTGCTCACCCGGTGATGCAGCTCGCGATAAAGAAGGTCGCGACTCTCGGCCAGGGCGGCATAGCGCCCCCGCTCCTCCTCCAACTGACGCAGCGCCTTGCGCATCCCGTCGATGAAGAAGATGTCGACCGCCACCACGAAGGCATAGAAGGTCAGGGCCACGGCCGTGGGGAACGAGACCTGGAAGCTCTGATAGGGCGGAATGAAGAAATACCAGGCCGCCACGCCCGACAGGACCGCGCACAGCACGGCCGGCCGCAGTCCGGCGAAATAGGCCGTGACGACCACGGCGGGAAAGAAGGTCAGATACGGAAAGCCTGGCGGGAACCAGTCGTTCAACGCATAGCGCAGCGCCCAGGCGGCCAGCGCCATGATCGCCGCGAAGACATAGCCCGCGCCCCTGCCGCCAATGACCGCGTGAATCTTCAAGCCGTCCCCCTGAGCTAGCCCGTGAGGCAAAGCTCCGAAGCCGTCAAGCCTCGAGCCGACATAGCCGGTCCGCCGCGCGTCGATGCGTACCCAAAAGCAG
>NZ_SZWJ01000059.1:0-25850 GCF_012184455.1 Caulobacter sp. SSI4214
TGAAGCCGGTCATGGCCCGCATCAGAACGTCCGCTTCAGGGTGGCCCGCCACTCGCGCCCCTTGCCCGGCAGAGCGCCGAGGTTGGCGTAGGTGTCGGCGTCGGGCGTGAAATAGACCTTGTCGAACAGATTATCGATGTTGATCGACACCGTGTACGACCCGTGCGTCACATATGCCGACGCATTGACCAGGCTATAGGCGGGATAATGCACGGCGTTCTGCACCGTGCCCGCCGTGCGGCTGGTGTGGCTGACGCCCAAGGTCGCGCCGACCTGGCCCCAGTCACGGGCCTTGCTGGTGTAGGTCCCGTAGAGGCTGACCACGGACTTGGGGATCAGGGTGTAGAGGTAGTCGCCGCTCCGGCCCGGCAGGCTGGCGAAGCTCCACACCACATAGGATCCGCCATAGGCCTGGGGACCGGGCACGCCCGCCGTATAGGCCGGGATGTATTGGAACGACGTGTCCGGCCCCTTCACCTCGGTCCTTTGGCTGTTGCCGGCGAAGGTGAACGACAGACGCTCGGAGGCCAGCCAGCGAACCTCGACCTCAACGCCCTTGGCGCGCGTACCCTGGACCGTCGGCGGCGAGATCGCGCCGGTGACCTGGGTACGGTTCTGGCGATAGGCGGCCAGCGACCCGATCAGGGTCCCACGCAGCAGCTGGACCTTCACGCCGGCCTCGGTCAGGTCGGAGCTGGACAGCCAGGAGTCGTCGGCGATCAGGTTTGGGGCGACATCGCCCGCCTGGCTTATCTCCAGCGCGGCGGCCTTGGCGTAGCTGACATAGGGCAAAAGCCCGATCGGCAGCCTGTAGGTCGCGCTGGCGCTGTAGGTCGCCTTGTCGCGATGGTCCTTTTTCAGGCCCGACGGGACATAGCTGAGAATGCCGGTGTCCTGGCTCTCGACGCTGTAGCGATCCCAGCGACCGCCCAGAACCAGGTTCAGTCGTCCGACGTCGATGTCGGAGGTGACGAACACTCCGGTCTGCTTCCAGCGCGAGCGGTTGTCGTTTTCCCACTGGAGACCGCCGGGATCGTTGTCGAACGGGCTGTCGATGGTGTCGGTGGGCGTCGGGCCAAAGCTGATGTCGCGACGGTCCAGGGCGATCAGGCCGCTGTTGAAGCTTTCGCGTCGCCGCCCCTCGAACCAGCGATGCGAGCCGCCGACCAGCGTCTTGGCGCGGACCCCGCCCAGATCGGTCGGGAAGGCGTAGGTCACGCGCGCCTCGCTGACCTTGGCGTCGGTCGTGGCCGGATAGCCGTAGCTGACGAAGCGGCGGTTCTGAAGGCGGTCGTGAAACAGCTGCAGCTTGATGGACCGATCCCCGCCCAGGTCCTTGGCCAGGTCGAAATAGAGGGTCTGGGTATTGGTCCGCGAGAAGTCGGCTGGGCTGATATAGACGGTGCGGCGGTCCAGCCTGGTCGTGCCGACGCCCGTGTCGAGAGTGTGGGCCGCATCGGTCGTCGGGAAGCCGTAATACGGCAGATAGAGCGCGCTGGCGTAGGGGTACTTGCCGATCTCTCCCGGCGACAGTCGGCCGTTGTGATCGGCGTCGATCAGGCTGGTGTCCCGGCCCGTGATGTAGACGCCGTGGTCGATCAGGTCCTGGGTCAGACGGTTCCAGCCAGGCGTCTGCACGTCGCCGTCCGAGTGGTAGACCATGCCGCCAAAGGCCGTGCTCCAGCCGCCGCCCAGGTCGAAGTCGGACGACAGCTCCAGCGTCTGGTGACGCGGATAGACGCCCTTGTAGTAGCTGTGGCTGTCCTCGGCCTCGCCATAGACAAAGACGCCGCCCCGCGCCTGGCCCAGGGTCACGGGCGCGCCGAACTGACCGGTGACGAGCTTCTTGTTGTAGTCGCCGAAGGTCGCGCTCACCTCCCCTTCCGGCTCGGCCAGGAGGCGACCCTCGTCGCGGGCGGACTTAGGGATGAAATTGACCAGCCCCCCGACCTTGCCAGCGCCATAGACCGGGGTCGGCGGGCCGCGCAGGATCTCGATGCGCGAGGCCCCGCCGATCGGAGTCGAATAGGTCCCGCGGTTCTCCACCCGCTTGAAGCCGCGGAAATAGTTCTCGGCCAGGGTGCCGCGGATATTCAGCGACCCGGGCACGCCGTAGAAGCTGGCGGTGTTGGTCCCTGGCGAGACCTTGGTGACGCCGTCCAGGGTCAGGACGCCGTATCGTTCCAGCGTCACGTCACTGACCAGGCTGGCCGAGCGCGGCGTCTCGATCAGCGGCTTGGCGATGCCGAACACGGTTTGGCTGGGCTGCCTTTCCAACAGACCCGCCTTGTCCCGCGCCACGATCACCACGGCGTCGACCTGATCGGCGACCTGATCCTCGGCGCGGGCGGCCGTGGCGATCGAGAGGCTCAGCAAACTGGCGGACAGCAGGGCGATCTTGGACGGCATGTCTTCGGCTTTCCCGCGCCGTCCGGACGGGGAAGCCGGGCGGTCGCGTCGCCGATATCTGGTGACAGCTTGATCTTCGTCAAAATGCCTTCTGACATTTTAGACTAGATTTTGATACCTCTGTGGCTGGAAAGCAGCACGTGACGCCACGTCCGGACGACGTCAGGTTTAAGCGGGCGCGGAAGAGCGGCGGCGCGAAGGCTTCAAGCGGCTCCGACGTGCGGCCGGGTCTGGGCCTCGGGCTGGACGTTCAGGATCTTGAGCATCGCGGCGCGAGAGGCCGCCGCGTCGCCGCCGGCGATGACCCGGGCGACCTGCCGGTGCTCCTCGATCTCGTCCAGCAGCTCCTGCTCGGTAGCGCCATTGAACGAGAAAACCCAGAAGCGGGCGGCCTTGTGCTGCAGGGGGATCAGGATGCGGGCCAGGGAAAGATTGCCCGAGGCCCGCGCCACCAGGGCATGAAAGCGCAGATCCATGGCCACCAGGGCCGGCAGATCGCATGTCCGCGCGGCTGCCTCCCCCTCGGCGAACACGTCGTACATGGCCTGGGCCTCGGCCTTGGAGGCGTTCCGCGCCGCCAGGCAGGCGCAGTGCGGCTCGATCAGCACGCGGGCCTCGTAGCCCTGTCTCAGCTCCACCAGATCCAGCGGCGCGACCATCGTGCCCGAGCGGGCGCGGCGGATCACAAGGCCTTCCAGCGCCAAGCGTCCCAGGGCGTCGCGCACGCCCGCCAGGCCCATGTCGTAGCGCGCGGCCAAGGACTGCTCGTCCAGGCGCGCCCCGGCCGGCAGCTCGCCCAGGATCAGGTCCAACAGGATGCGCTCATAGACCTTGGTCTTCTGCAACTCCGGCGCCCAATCCTCCAGCCCCGAGGAATTGGCGACGTCCAGCACCAGCGTGCGCGCGGAATTCAACGAGGGCGAGACCATGAGCGATCCATCAGCGACCATCGCTGATAGGTAATGTGAAATTTCAGACCTGACTAGGCGCATCCCACCCCTAAGGGGTGGGGCCCTAACCTAGAAGGCCGGGATCACCGCCCCGCCGTATGTCTTCTCGATGAAGGCCTTCACCTCCGGCGAGGTCAGGGCCGCGGCCAGTTTCTTGACGCGCGGATCGTCCTTGTTGTCCGGACGCCCCACCAGATAGTTCACATACGGGCTGGTCTTGTCCTCGATGATCAGGGCGTCCTTGCCGGGGTTCAGCTTGGCGTCGAGGGCGTAGTTGGTGTTGATCACCGCCAGGTCCACCTGATCCAGCACGCGCGGCAAGGCCGGCGCCTCCAGTTCCTTGAACTTCAGGTTCCTCGGATTGCCGGTGATGTCCTTCAGGCTGGAGAGCGCGTTCTTAGGGTCGCGGAGGGTGAGGACGCCGTTCTTGGCCAGCAGGATCAGCGCCCGCCCCTCGGTGCTGGCGTCGTTGGGGATCGCCACCGTCGCGCCGTTCGGGACCTCGCCGATGGTCTTCCACCGACGCGAATAGGCGCCGATCGGCTCGACGTGCACGCCCTGGATCGCGACTAGGTTCGTTCCCTTGTCGTGGTTGAAGCTCTGGAGATAGGGCAGAGTCTCGAAATAGCTGACGTCGATGCGCTTTTCCGCGACCTGGGTGTTGGGCTGGACGTAGTCGTTGAAGACCTTGACCTCGATCTTCAGGCCCTCGGCGGCCAGCTTCGGCTTGATGAACTCAAGCACCTGCGCGTGCGGGATCGCCGTCGCCGCCACCGTCAGGGTGTCGGGCGCGCTGGCCTTCGGCGTCCGGGGACCGCAGGCGGCGAGCGACATCGCGGCGAGGCCGAGAACGAGGAAAGCGCGACGAGCGACCATGAAAGGCTCCGATAAGGCGATCTGACGGGTAGGCTTTTGCCCTGATACGCGGCGAGCCGGAAATCAGATTTCCTGGCGGCCTCGTCAGCCCGTCATTTCGCGGCGTCATCCCTCGCGCCGGGCCTGTATATCGTCCAGGTCGAGAGCAGGTCTGGATCGACGATCACCTCACCCGTGCCGCGCAGGCGGTATTCGCCGGGATCGGCGGGCTGGAAGCCGCGAGGATCAGGCGGCAACCAATAGACTTCACCGGCCCGGTCGCCCTCCAGGGCCACGGCGAAGCCATCGCGCGGGTCCGCGCTCTGGATGAGCCCGTGCATCTGCGTCTGCTCAAGAAATTCACCCGCGGCATCGAGATAGGTGATCCCGATAACGACGTACTTGCCGGGCGCATAGGCGGCCAGGCTCTCGTCCCAAGCCGGCGGGCCATCGCTGTCCGTCTCGGGCATCTCAGCCTTCGTCGTCGTTCGCCGCCTCCGGGGCGTCTGGCGGACCGTGGATGATCCAGCTGACGACGAAGTCGGGCTTGTCGCCGGCCAGGCTGGTCACGCCTTCCGCCGCCGGCTGGATGGCCGAGGTCTGGGGCGGCAAGGTGTAGGTGTCGCCGTCATGCTCGCCCATCAGGTCCAGAACGACGCCCTCGTCCTCGGTGGCGTCGATGACCACGCCGAAGAACTGCTGGCGCTCGACCACCTCGCCGTCGTCGTCGAGGAAGGTCAGGTTCATCAGCAGCGTCTTGCCCAGCAGCGCCTCGGCGAAGACGGGATCCCAGTGGAGATCGATGGGTTCGTCGGTCATTTGTGGGACACCTTTCGCACCACCGCGTCGCCGATCATCTGCAGAGCCTGGACCAACACCAGCATCAGCACGACGGTGACGACCATCACGTCGGTCTGGAAGCGCTGATAGCCGAAACGGATAGCCAGGTCGCCCAGGCCGCCCGCCCCGACGACGCCGGCCATGGCCGTGTAGGAGACCAGCGCCACCGCCGTCACCGTGCCGGCGGCGACCAGCCCCGGCAGCGCCTCGGGCAGCAGCGCGTCGAGCACGACCTGGCGACGCTTGGCGCCCATGGCGAAGCTGGCCTCGATCACGCCTTTGTCGACCTCGCGCAGGGCCGTCTCGACGAGGCGGGCAAAGAACGGCGCCGCGCCGACGACCAGCGGCGGAATGGCGCCGGCCACGCCCAGCGAGGTGCCGACCAGCGCCACGGTCAGCGGGATCATCACGATCAGCAGGATCACGAACGGCACCGAGCGCAGCACATTGACCAGCAACGACAGCGCGCCATTGGCCAGCCGGTTCTCCAGCATCTGTCCTCGGCCGGTCAGGAACAGGATGACGCCCAGCGGCAGGCCCAGGACGATGGTCAGAACCAACGATCCGCCCAGCATGGCCAGAGTGTCCAGCGTGGCCTGGCCGATCTCGCTCCAGTCGATATGTTCCATCACGCGCCCTCCCCGCTCGACAGGTCGTCGACGCGCACGCCGGCCGCCTGGAACCGCGCGATCGCCGCGCCAACGTCGCCGCCGGTCAGGGCCAGGGTCAGCTGGCCATAGGGCGTCTCGCGAAGCCGGTGGATTCGGCCGCCCAGGATCGAATAGTCGACGCCGGTGGCGCGGGCGACCTCGCCCAGCACCGGCTTGTAGGTCGC
This sequence comes from Caulobacter sp. SSI4214, assembly GCF_012184455.1. Classification (NCBI taxonomy): domain Bacteria; kingdom Pseudomonadati; phylum Pseudomonadota; class Alphaproteobacteria; order Caulobacterales; family Caulobacteraceae; genus Caulobacter; species Caulobacter sp. SSI4214. Next base: position 5,890 of record NZ_SZWJ01000059.1, read on the forward strand.
CTCGCCCTTGAAGGTCAGGCGCACCAGGCGACCGCCAACGCCCGGCGCCGCGGCGGCCTCGCCATCGGCTTCGCGCACAAAGCGCGCGGCGGTGTCGCTGGCCGGATGCAGGAAGACCCGCTCGACCGGCCCGGTCTCGACGACGCGCCCGGCCTCCAGCACCGCGACGCGGTCGCAGACGCGGCGGACCACGTCCATCTCGTGGGTGATCAGCACGATGGTCAGGCCCAGTTCGCGGTTCAGGCCCGAGATCAGGTCCAGGATCTGCTCGGTCGTCTCGGGATCGAGCGCGCTGGTGGCCTCGTCGCACAGCAGGACCTTGGGATGGGTGGCCAGGGCGCGGGCGATGCCGACGCGCTGCTTCTGACCGCCCGACAGCTGGGCCGGATACTTGTCGGCGTGAGCCGTGAGCCCGACCCGATCCAGCAGCTCGGCCGTGCGGGCCTTGACCTCGGCGGCGGGACGACCGGCCAGCTTCAGCGGGAAGGCGACATTCTGGGCCACCGTCTTGCCCGACAACAGGTTGAAGTGCTGGAAGATCAAGCCGACCCGTCGGCGCAGGGCGCGCAGCCCTTCGACGCCCAGGGCCGCCACGTCGTCGCCGTCGACGATGACCTTGCCGCCGGTCGGCGTCTCCAGGCCGTTGATCAGGCGGATCAGGGTCGACTTGCCCGCCCCCGACGCGCCGATGACTCCGAACACCTCGCCGGCGGCGACGGAGAGAGAGACGTCGCTGAGCGCGGCGTGACCGCCGGCGGCGTAGGTTTTCGAGGCGTCCTGGAAGGTGATCACGCGGCCAAGTCCAACAGGGTTTCGAGCGACCCAAGGCCGCGAGCCGCCCGATTTAGGCGCTTGGTCGACAAAGGTGAAGGGAAACCGCCTCGGTCACTCCACGCGGCGCGGGTCGGCCGCGATCACCTGCCCGATTCCCTCCAGCAGCGCCGCCATGGTGACCGGCTTGGCGACGTGCAGATCCGCGCCGGCCGTCAGGGCGTCCTGCCGATGTCCGGCCATGGCGTTGGCGCTGAGCATGATGATCGGCGTGCGTCGCCCGCCCGCCTCCTGGGCCCGGATCGCGCGGGTGGCCGCCAAGCCGTCCATGACCGGCATCTGCATGTCCATCAGCACCACATCGTAGCGGCGCGCGGACACGGCCTCGACCGCCTGCGCGCCGTTCTCCACCACGGTGACGGCGGCGCCGTAGGGCTCGAGCATCAGCTGAACCACGCGCTGATTGATCGGATGATCCTCGGCCAGCAGCACGCGCAAACCCTCGGCCTGAACGCCGGGTTCGGTCGGGTCGTCCTCGCCCCCGACCACCTCGGCGCGATGCAGCGGCAAGACCACGCGGAACAGACTGCCCAACCCCGGCTTGGACCGCGCCGTGATCTCGCCGCCCATCATCTCGACCAAGGTCTTGCTGATCGACAGCCCAAGACCAGATCCGCCGAACCTCCGCGTGATCGTGCTGTCGGCCTGGCTGAAGCGCTGGAAGATCATCTCGGCCTTCGCCGCGTCGAAGCCGACCCCGGTGTCCTCGACCTCGACGCACAGACGGGAGGCCTGGCCGGCGCCCTGGTCAACGACGTCGATACGGACGGCGACCTCGCCGCGATCGGTGAATTTCACGGCGTTCGACAGCAGGTTGCTCACGACCTGACCGATCCTCACGCTGTCGCCAACGAAGCCGCCGCTGGCGGCCGCCCCACGTTCGACGCGAACACCGACCCCTTTCTCCTTGGCGCGCAGGCGCGTGACGTCCAGCAAGCCGTTCAGCAAGGCGTCGAGGTCGAAGACCCGCGGCTGAATGGTCATCTGGCCGGCCTCGATCTTCGAGACGTCCAGGATGTCGGAGACCAGCCGCTCCAGGGTCTCGCCCGAGCGCTGGATCAGCGCGACCATCTCGGCCTGTCGCTGGGTGAGCGCCGTCTCGCCGAGCGCCGCGGCGATGCCGATGACGCCGTTGAGCGGCGTGCGGATCTCATGGCTCATATTGGCCAGGAAGTCGTTCTTGGCCTTGTTGGCGGCCTCCGCGGCGTCGCGGGCCTCCGCCATCTCGGCCTCGATCCGGAGACGTTCGGTGACGTCGCGGGCCACGCCGAACACGAGGTCGCCCCTTCGCCGCGCGCGCCATTCCAGCTGGCAGTAGGACCCATCCGCGCGGCGATAGCGGTTAACGAGGCCGTTGACGTCGCCTTCGCTCTCGGCGCGGTCCATGTTGGCGCGCGTGGCCTCGATGTCGTCCGGATGCAGCAGCGAGAGCAAAGGCGCCCCTTGCAGGGTCTCGACCGGATGGCCCAACAGGGTCTCCCAGGCGCGATTGACCTGGACGAAGCGTCCGTCCAGGTCGCGAATGCACATCAGGTCCGCCGAAACGTCGAAGAAGCTCGAGAGATTCTGCGCTGTCTCCATGGCCTGCTGGGCCGAAAGGCGCGCGCGCGCCTCGCTGGCCGCCAGCTCTTCCTCGGCGCGGCGCCGGTCGATGGCGATCGCCGCCAGCTGCGCGGCCGCCTCGATGAAGGCGATGTCTTCCTTATTCGGTTTGCTGATCTGGCGATGGTAGATCGCGAAGGTGCCGACCACGGCGCCGTCCAACGCCCGGATCGGTTCGGACCAGCACGCCGCCAGGCCCGCCCTCGCGGCCAGCTCCCGGAAGTCGGTCCAGAGCGGATTGGACTGGATGTCGTCGACGGTCACCCGCCGCCCCAGATAGGCCGCCGTGCCGCAGGAACCGACAGACGGGCCGATCTCCAAGCCTTCGATGGCTTTGTTGTAAAAGTCCGGCAGGCTGGGCGCGGCCCCCAGCGTCAGCCTGCGGCGTTCGGCGTCGAGAAGAAGCACGCTGCAGAGGATCTCGGGGTCCTCGGCTTCGACCGCCTGGACGATGGCCTTCAGAGCCAGTCCCAGCGGCTTGCCCCCGGCGATCAGATTCATCGTCCGCCGAAAGGCCCGATGGGCGGTTGTGCGACTCATACTTGCGTCTCCCGGTCGCCAACCTTGCCATCAGCGGCGAAGGCGGGCGATCCGGCCGAACAATACCAAGCCGCCGAAACCACGCGGCATATTGGCGCGGCGATGACCCCGGGGCGCGCTCGCTTCCCGGGGTCCCTCCACGCAGGCCGCCTTACTTGGCGTCGCGTTTCGGCGCGTTCTTCACGTACTTGTCCATCCACTGGGTCATTTCCCACAGCGTATGCTTGGTCGATTCCAGCGCCCGATAGCCGTGCGGCTCGTTGGGCAGAGTCACATAGCGGACCGTCGCGCCGGCGCCTTTCAGGGCGGCGTAGAAGCGCTCGCTCTGGATGGGGAAGGTGCCCTGGTTGTCGTCCGCCTCGCCATGGATCAGCAGGATCGGGTCCTTGATGTTCGGGGCGTAGGTGAACGGGCTCATCTTCGTGTAGGTGTCGGTCGCTTCCCAGTAGGTGCGCTGCTCGGCCTGGAAGCCGAAGGGCGTCAGGGTGCGGTTATAGGCCCCCGAGCGGGCGATGCCGGCGCGGAAGAGCCGCGTATGGGCCAGGAGGTTGGCGGTCATGAACGCGCCGTAGCTGTGGCCGCCGACGGCGATCCGGTCGCGGTCGGCCACGCCCAGCGCCACCACCGCGTCGACCGCCGCCTGGGCGTCGGCGACCAGTTGCTCGACATAGGTGTCGTTCGGCTCGGCGCCATTCCGCCCGATGATCGGGAACGCCGGATTGTCCAGCACCGCGTAGCCCTGGGTCAGCAGGAAGAGATGGCTGATGCCCGCCGGTCGGGTGAAACGGTTGCCCTCGTCCACCGTCTGGCCGGCGACGGCGGCATCGGTGAACTCGGCGGGATACGCCCACATCAACAGCGGCAGCGGGCCGTCCTTGGCCTTGTCGTAGCCGGCCGGAAGATAGAGCACGCCCGATAGCTTCACGCCGTCGGCGCGCTGATAGGTGATGGTCTGCTTGGTCACGCCCGCGAACTGCGGGGCGCGGTCCGGGAAGGCGGTCAGCGCGCGAGCCTTGGCGCCGGCGGCCAGGGCGTGGACGTAGTAGTTGGGCGGATCCTTGGCGCTCTCGCGGCGCGTGATCACGCTCTTGCCGGCCTCGTCGGCCAGGGCGATGGGCTGCTCGTAATAGGCGGCGCCCGATTGCCAGAGCCTGTTCACCTTGCCATCGGCGAGAGCCATGCGGCCGATGAACGGGAACTCGCCCTTGGCCGAGGCGCCGTCGCCGTACACGAAGACCGCCTTGCCGTCGGGAGTGAAGTGAAGGAGGGCCTGGCCCCGCGCGTCGCGACGGACCAGGGCCTCGCCCGGATCATTGTAGCGATCCTGATAGTTGCGCTCGAGCAGCAGACGGCCGGTTCCGGGCTTGCCGGGATCGATGGCGATGCGCTTTTCCATGCGCGTCTGCCACCAGCGACTCTGCACCAGGGCGAAGTCCGGACGGCCCCAGGTGACGCCGCGATAGCGTTGGTCCAGGTCGATCAACTTGGTCGGGGCGGCCGAGAACGGCGCGGCCAGGGTGTAGACGCTGTCGTGGATGGCGACCTTCTTGCGCGGCTCGCCGCCGTCCTGGGCCTCGGCCCAGACCAGGGTCGCCGGGGCGTCGCCGCGCCAGTTGACGGACCTCGGGCCGGTCGGGACCGCGTCGAAGGCCGCGGGCAGGTTGTCGCTCAGGGGACGGTCGGCCACCATTTTCACTGGCGCGCCGTCGAGGGTCGTGACAACGATCTCGGTCGGGAACAGATTGGCCGGCACAAGATAGCTGTAGGGCCGCTTGAGCCGGTTGATCAGCAGGTATTGGCCGTCGGGCGAGATCGACACGCCCGAGATGATCCCGGGCTTGCCGACCGCGCTGGTCTTGCCGTCCAGCGACACCCGCGTCAGCTGCGAGGTGAAGTAGTAGTCGAACAAGGCCTCGTCATGGGCGTTGGCGAGCAGATCCTGATAGGTGCGGATCGCCGCGGCGCGGCCCTTGGACTCCTGGATCGTGGGTCCGGTCGGCGTCGCGGCGGCGGCCGGCGGGGCGCCGCGCCCGTCGACGATGGTCTGGACCATCAGGCCCGACCCGTCCGGCAGCCAGTCGAAGCCGGCGCCGAAGGTGGCGTTGACCACGGGGTCGGTGACCTTGCGGGCCGTGGCGGTCTTCACATCGGCGACCCACAGCTCCAGGCCCGTCTTCGCGTCCATGACGAAGGCCAGCTTGCCGCCGTCCGGCGACCAGCTGGGTCCGAAGAAGCGCGCGCCGGCCGGCAGGCTCACGGGGCGCGACTTGCCGGTGGCGACGTCCTCGAACGACAGAGCGTTCAGCCAGTTGGCGCGCGCCTCGATCGGCCCGTTGTTGCGCGGATTGATACGGTAGCCCGCCAGCCGCAGGATCGGCTCGGAGACCGCGGCGATCGAGGGCAGGTTCTCGCGGCCCAGCTGAGCCAGCACCTTGCGGTCGGGGCTTAGCGTGACGCCGGGCGTCGGGGCCGAGTCGAGGATCTGGGCGATCGGGGCTGGCGGCGTCTGATAGCCGTCGGCGGCGAACGCCAAGCTGGTCGAAAAGGCGGCGAGGGCCACCGAAGTCGCCAGCGCTAGCGCGCGACGACGGCAGGAAGACTGGAACATGATACGCGAACCCCTTGCTTGCCCCACGCCGCTATCTCGCCGGCGACGCTCAATCATGGCGAAATTAAGCCCATCCCGTCCGCCAAGGAAACCGGAACCGTAGCGCCCTACGGCTGACGGACCACCTGGCCGCCCTTCATCACGAACACCGGGTGCTCCAGCAGGGTGACGTCGGCCAGCGGATCGCCGCCGACCGCGATGATGTCGCCATAAAGGCCGACCGCCACCTGGCCGACATCCTTGGGACGGCCCAGAGCCTCGGCGGCGGTGATGGTCGCCGACTGAATCGCTTGCAGCGGCGTGGCGCCATAGCGGACCATGACGGCGAACTGCTTGGCGTTGTCGCCGTGCGGATAGACGCCCGCGTCGGTGCCGAAGACCATCTTGACCCCGGCCTTGAGCGCCTTCTTGAAGTTCTGGCGCTGGATCTCGCCGATGTCGCGGTCCTTGCGCAGGTTGTCCTCCAGCACGCCGTTCTTCTTGCCTTCGGCCTGGGTGTAGTCGGTGTTGTAGATATCCATCGAGAAGTAGGTCCCGTGCTGGATCGCCAGCTTGATGCCCTCGTCGTCGACGAGGCTGGCGTGCTCGATGGTGTCGATGCCAGCGCGGATGGCGTCCTTGATGCCGGCCGCCCCGTGGGCGTGGGCGGCGACGCGCAGGCCGGCCATGTGGGCTTCGTCGGCGACGGCCTTCATCTCGTCCAGCGTCAGCTGCTGCTGGCCCGGCTCGTCGCCGTGCGAGAACACCCCGCCCGTCGCGCAGATCTTGATCACCTGGGCGCCGTACTTCTTGAGCGTGCGTACGGCCTTCCGCGCCTCGTCGGGGCTATCGATGTTATAGGGACCCTTCTGGTCCATCGAGGGCGGGAAGAAGGTCGAGTCGCAGTGCCCGCCGGTCGCGCCGATCGCGTAGGTGGCGGTGACGATGCGCGGACCCACCACATAGCCCGCGTCGATCGCCTCGCGCAGGCCCACGTCGTCGAAGGCGTCCGAGCCGACGTTGCGGATGGTGGTGAAGCCGGCGTTCAGCGTCTTCTTGGCGTTGGCGGTCTGGACCACGCTCCAGAACCGGTCGCTGTACTGCAGGCTGTTGTAGCCGCCGATTTCGGCCAGGGCCGAGATGTGGGTGTGCATGTCGATCAGCCCTGGCAACAGCGTCGCGCCAGGCAGATCCACGACCTTCGCGCCCGCCGGAACGGCGTCGCCCTTCTTGCCGATGCTGGTGATGCGGCCATCGGTGACGATCACCAGCGGGTTGTCGACATACTTGCCGCTGGCCACGTCCAGCAGGCGCGATGCGCTGACGGCCTCGACCTGGGCGGCGCTGGCCGCCGAGCCCAGAGCCAGACCCAAAACGAGCGCGCTGGCCACGATCCCCTTACGCATGGTGTTCCGTCCCCATCCTATTGAGCACGGCGACGCTATCACGCGGTCGGGGAACGTCGAGGTCTATTGCGGGACCAGGCTGGAACCGCCTTGCATCGTCTGCTGCGCGCGCTGGACGTTGCTGCGTTCGGCCTTGCGCTGCTCGGCCGTGGTGCAGACCTTCACCGGAAAGTGGCTGCCGGTCGGGGTCTCCCGATGGCAGATGATCCCATCGTCCTTCTTCTTCTCGACGGCGACGGGCTTGGGCTGGACAGCCGTCGCGTCGGTGGCCGTCGACGCCGGCGAGGCGCTTTGCGCGTGGACTGGCGCTGTCAGAAGCAGGGACAGCACGGCGGCGGACGCGAACAGACGCATGACGACCTCGAGTTGGAACGGAGGCGCGATAGGGCGGACTTGGCTTTAGAGGGTCAAGTTACGATGTCTTCACCCGCGATGAAGTCGGGCATCGAGCCGCCGCCTCCGTCGCCGTCGCGCCGGGAGGGCTCAGGCCGGATTGAGTTGCATCCGGACGAAGCGGCGACGCTCGCGCTCCGCTTGTCCGGTCCCATCGGCGGATGAGACGTGGTTGTCGATCAGCGGATCGGGCGCGGCCAGCCGCGCCAGGGCCAGGGGCTCGCTCAGCGTGATCTGCACGCCGTCGATTTCCACGCCATAGGGAACGAGGCTGGCCAGGGCGCGTGAAAGGTTCTCGGGCGTCATGCCCAAAAGCGACGCCAGACGCCGCTTGCGACAGGGCAAGCGCAGCGTCGGCCCGCCGCCCTGCCGCTGCTGCTGGGTCAGCAGGTAACTGGCCAGACGTTCCTGCGCCCCGCGCAGCCTGTGGTTCTTGAAGGTCCGGACCAGGCCGCTGAAGCAGCCGGCAAGCTCCTCCGCCACCGCGCGTCCGAACCCCGCGTCGCGGCCCAGCGCCTGGCGGACGGCCTGTCCCGGGATCGCCAGCACCGCGCTGGAACTCAGCGCCCGCGCGGTCACCAGGTTCGGCCCGCCCAGGACCGCCGACGCCAACATCAAGGTCGCGGGCGGTTGCAGCAGGGCAAGATCGGCCTCGCGTCCGTTCCAGGCGCCCTCCAGCAAGATGGCGCCGTCCAGCAGAAGGTACAGCTGGTCGTCGCTCTCGCCCTGCGCCGCCAAGAGTCCGCCAGGTTCGAGATGGGCGATGGCGGCCTCGCGGGTCAGAAGCGCGAAGGTTTCAGCCGAAGCGCCGTCCAACAGAGGCAGTCGCCGGATGCGGGGCAGATCGATTTCGGTGCGGGTCATGGGCGGCCTGCTGACGATGACCGCCATGCTTGTGTCCGTTCGCGGGCCAAGACCTTGACTCTGGTCAATCCGATCGAAGGTTTCCGCGGGCGCCGATCGCGCTCTCAGCGCTCGGGATCGGCCGGGGGCTTGTCGTCCAGATGGTCGTAAAGGATGCGAGCGGCGTCACCCTCGGGGTCGTCGTACTGGCCCGCGTTCATCGTCCAGAGAAACGCGGCCAGGCCCAGCGCGCCCAGACCGATCGAGGCCGGCGCCAGGATGAGAATGATGTTCATGCCCGTCTCCCCAGACGCGGACGCGCCGCGTTCAGCAACACCGCGATCGACGACCCCGACATGGCCAGAGCCGCGACGAACGGATTGACCAGCCCCAGCACCGCCGCCGGAATGGCGACCAGGTTGTAAAGGCCCGAGAAGCCGAAGTTCTCCAGCGCGCGACGCCGAGATTCCCGCGCCGTCTCGACGGCCTCGACGACCGCGCCCAGGCCTTCTCCGGTAAAGACCAGATCGGCGGCCGTCTGCGCCGCGTCCACCGCCGCGCCGGGCGCCATGGACACATGCGCCTTGGCCAGGGCGGCGGCGTCGTTGAGCCCGTCCCCCACCATCAGCACCTTGCGGCCCTCGCTCTTGAGACGGTCGACGATCTCGGCCTTCTCGAACGGCGTCAGACCGGCGCGCCAGTCGCTGACGCCGAGCGCGCCGGCCACGTCGCCGACGGGTCCGGCCAAGTCGCCGGACAGGACTTCGACCGACATCCCGAGCCGACGCAGGCGCGCTATCGTCTCGGCGGCGTCGGCGCGGGGGCGGTCCTCGAAGACGAAGCGGATCTTCAGGTCGCCCTCGAAGCCGAACCACAGTTCGGTCTCCCGCGCGTCGCCGCCGCGGACGCCGACGAACGCCGCGCGGCCCAGGCGCGCCCGACGCCCGTCGATGACGCCCTCGACGCCCTGGCCGGCGGTCTCCACGCAGTCGACGGCCACCGGTCCCGCCCCCGCCGCCGCGCTCAAGGCGCGGGCCAGCGGATGGCGCGAGGCGCGCGCCAGCGGGGCGGCCAAGGCGACGAGTTGGTCGGGCGCGCCGATCAGGGCGGGCTTTCCCTCGGTCAGCACCCCCGTCTTGTCGAAGACCACGTGGTCGGCCTCGGCGAGGCGCTCCAGCGCCGCGCCGGACTTGACCAGCACGCCCTTGCGGAAAAGCCGGCTGCTGGCGGCGATCTGCACGGCCGGCACGGCCAGGCCCAGGGCGCAGGGACAGGTGACGATCAGCACGGCGGCCGCGCGCAGCAGCGCCTCGCGGACGCCCAGGCCCAGGACCCAGCCGCAGACGAAGGTCAAGGCCGCGGCCGTATGAACGACGGGCACATAGAGCGCCGCCGCCTTGTCGGCCAGGCGCACATAGGACGAGCGAGCCTGGGCGCCGGCCTCCATCAGGCGGGCGATGGCGGCCAGGGTCGAGTCCTCGCTGCGCGCCGTGGCGGCCATCACCAGACGGCCCGACAGGTTCAGCGCGCCCGCGTGAAGACGGGCGCCCTCGGCGACCGGGACCAGCGCGGTCTCGCCGGAGATCAGGGCGTTGTCCAGTTCGGAGCGGCCGGCCTCGACCACCCCGTCGACCGGAACGCGTTCGCCGGGCGCGACCACCAGGCGGTCGCCGACCTTGACCTCCGCCACGGGAACGCCCTGTTCGACGCCGTCGACCAGGCGCAGCGCCACCGGCGCCTGCAGCGCCAGAAGATCGCGCGCGGCCGAGCGGGCGCTGGCCCGAAGCCGGTGGTCCAGATAGCGACCGATCAGCAGCAGGAACAGCAGGGTCACCGCCGCGTCGAAATAGGCGTGCTTGCCGCCCAGCATGGTCTCGGAGAAGCTGACGATCAGCGTGAGGATGACGCCAATCGAGATGGGCACATCCATGTTCGCCTTGCCGCGCTTCAGCGACGCCCAGGCCGAGCGGAAGAACGGCCGGCCGGCGAACAGCGCGCACGGCGTCGCGACGATGGCGGCCATCCAGTACATCAGCGTCAGCGTCGAGGCGTTCAGCTCCTGACCAAACAGCCCGGCCCACGCCGGCACCGTGAACATCATGACGTTGCCGGCCCCGAAGCCGGCGACTCCCAGGGCGATCGCCAGTTCCTTGCCTTCGCGATCCTGGGCCGCGCCGGCCTCGGCCGGATCGAACAGGCAGGCGCGATAGCCCAGCCCCTCGACCGTCTCGACCACGCGCTCGGGATCGGCCTTGCCCGGCTCCAAGTCCACGGCCAGCTTGCCCGTGGTCAGGTTCAGGCGCGCGGCGCTGACGCCTGGCATGGCGCGCACCGCCTTCTCGATCTTACCGATACAGCCGGCGCAGCGCGCGCCGGTGACCAGCAACTCCAGCCGGCCGCGTCCCGCGTCGTCGCGCTGAACAAAGGCCTCGAGATCGCGATGCAGCGCCAGGCCCTGGCTCATGGCGTCACCAGCCTCGTCTCGATCTCGACCATATCGCCCGAATTGCGGGCCGCGCCGCGCAAGTCCCAGGCCCCGTCAAGACGCGCCGGCGCCTCGTAGCGCCCCTGCCCGATCGGGCGGAAGTTCAGAACCTGACGCCCCGTCTCGGTGGCGGGACGCTCCAGCACGCCGGTCACCGACAGATGATCCAGGGGTTTACCAGCGCGGTCCTCGACCGTGACGACCACGCTTTGGCCGCCCGCCGTGCTGACGCCCGTCTTCCAGCCCAGCGCCGTTTCGCGGCGGCGCTGGTCCAAGGTTCTGTTGAAGGCCAGGCCCGCCTCGTAGGGGTTGGAGGCGACCTCGCCCGAGAAGGTGCTGTAGGCCTTCACCATGAACACGGTGTCGACCCCGATCACGACGCCGAAGAACAGCAGGACGGCGATCAGGACATGCCATCCCGTGATGCGGCCCTTTTCAGGCCCGGGCTTGGCCACGGAATACAAGGCGGCGGTCATTGTGGGTTCGCGGCTCCTGAGAGGAAGACGGTCTTGGCCTCGGCGCGGATATCGCCCGCGCGAATGACGAAGCGTGCGGGAACGCTGGGCTCCAGCTCGGCGTCCTTGGGCGCGGTGACGAACACGCGCACCGGGACGACCTGGTCGGGCGGGACGACGATGCTGACATGCTCGCCGCCGGCGCCGGGCTGACTCAAACGCGCGCCCTGCACGCCCTCGAACGAAACGTCGTAGCGCTGCTGGACATAGGTGCGGTTGGCGATCTTGAGCGTATAGCCATCCCTCACCGCCCCATCATGCATCCGCACGAAGATCGGATTGCGGTCGCGAATGACGCCGAGATCGGCCTTGGGCCGGTCGATCAGCGACCACAGCGTCAGGCCGCCGACCACGGACATGGCCAGGGCGTAATAGATGGTCCGCGAGCGGATCGGCTTGTAGACAGCCTTTTCGCCCTTGGTCCGCGCGCACACCGCCTCCTCGGAGTCATAGGCGATCAGACCGGTCGGCCGACCGACCTTGACCATCATCTCGTCGCAGGCGTCGACGCAGAGGCCGCAGTTGATGCATTCCAGTTGCGAGCCGTCGCGGATGTCGATGCCCATCGGGCAGGCCACCACGCACTGATTGCAGTCGATGCAGTCGCCGCGGCCCTCCCAACTCTGCCCCTTCTTGTGCGGCCCGCGGGTCTCGCCGCGATAGGCCAGATAGGTCACCTGCAGCGAATGGTCGTCCAGCATGGCGCCCTGGATACGCGGCCACGGGCACATGTAGGTGCACACCTGCTCGCGCATCCAGCCGGCGAAGATGTAGGTGGTGCAGGTCAGAAGCAGGCACGACACATAGGCCGTCATCGGCGCGTCGCCGGTCCAGAAGGTCCGGATCAGGGTCGGCGCGTCATGGAAATAAAAGATCCACGCGCCGCCGGTGCCGAAGGCTATGGCCAGCCAGACCAGGTGCTTGCCGGTCTTGCGCCAGATCTTGTTGAAGGACAGCGGCGCGGCGTCCAGGCGCATCCGGGCGTTGCGGTCGCCCTCGAACAGGCGCTCGACCACGATGTAGAGATCGGTCCACACGGTCTGCGGGCAGGCATAGCCGCACCAGAGCCGGCCAAACAGCGCCGTCACCAGGAACAGCGCCAGGGCCGCCATCACCAGCAGGCCGGTGAAGATATAGACCTCCTGCGGCCACAGCTGAATGTCGAAGAAATAGAAACGCCGGCCGGTGAAGTCGACCAGCGCGGCTTGCTGAGGGAAACCCTCGGGGCGATGCCAGCGGATCCAAGGGGTGACGTAGTAGACCGCCAGGGCGGCGATCAGCAGCGCCCATTTGATGGCCCGCCATTTGCCATGGACCAGCTTGGGATAGATGGGCTGGCGAGGCTTGTAGAGATGACCGTTGGCCTCGCCCTTCCCCTTCGCCCGGGCGGCGGCCGAAACCGCCGTCCGGGCGTCGGATCTTGGACGCGTATTATCGATAACTCGAACCATCGGGCTTATTGACCGCCCGCGTTGGAGTGAACGTAAACGGCCAGGGCCTTGATGGTTTCGGGGCTCAGGCGCCCGCCCCAGGTGGGCATGACCCCGCCGTTGCCGGCGAAGATCTGTCCGCGGATGGACGCGCGGTCCGCGCCGTACAGCCAGTCGGAGTCGGTCAGGTTCGGCGCGCCGACTTGCTGATTGCCCTTGCCGTCCAGCCCGTGACAGGCCGAGCACTGGGCCTCGAACAGAGGCTGAGCCCGGGCCACGGCGGCGGCGTCGGCCGGCCGCTTCGACAGGTGCACGACATATTCGGTCAGGTCGTCGATCTGATCGGGCTTGAGCAGTTCGTCGCGACCGAAGGCAGGCATTTGCGACATCCGCGCGCCCTCGACGCCGGTGCGGACGCCGTGGGTGATCGTGTACTGGATGTCCTCCAGCTTGCCGCCCCACAGCCAGACGTCGTCGCGCAGGTTGGGATAACCCTTGCCCCCAGTGCCGCCGATGCCGTGACAGGTGGCGCAGTTGTCGCCGAAGACGGACTGGCCGACCTGCTGGGCGTAGGCGTTGAGCTTGGGATCCTTCTCGATCTGCTCCAGGCTGGCGGTGCGCAGCTGAGCCGCGCCTTCGCCGCGCTTGATATCGAGCGCCTTGAGCTCCTTGGTGACCTCGGCCCGGTCGGACTTGTGCAGCAGGCCCTTGGTGTAGCCGTGCAGGCCTGGCCAGGCCGGCATCAGGATCCAGTAGACGATCGCGAAGGCGATCGTCCCGTACCAGACCCACAGCCACCAGCGGGGCAGCGGGTTGTCCAGCTCCTTGATCCCGTCCCAGCTGTGGCCGGTGGTTTCAACGCCCGTAGCGTGGTCGGTTTCGCGTTGGTCAGCCATCAGACCAGCTCCTCGTCGTCGAGCGGAATGCGCGCGGCGTGTTGGAATTCAGCCTTCTTGGAAGGCTTCAGGGCGTAGAGGACGCCCGCCAGGAAGATCAGGCCGAAGTAGATCAGCCCGCCTTGCTGCGCGAAGCGCGCCACGGTTTCGTAGCTGAGGCCGCTCATCTTTGGTTCTCCGGAGCCTGCGCCTTGTACGACTTGAAATCGACCATGGTGCCCAGCATTTGCAGGTACGCGATCAGGGCGTCCATTTCGGTGATCTTGTCGGGATTACCGTCGAAGTCGCGGTTGACGACCTTGGCGCCGTAGCGGGCGCGCAGGCCCACCGCGTCGGTTGAGAACGGATCGGCCTGGGCCTCGAGATCCTTCTTGGCGTTGGCGATCATGTCGGCGGTGTAGGGCACGCCCACGGTGTGGAGCGCCTTCATCCGATCGACGATGTCGCTGTAGTCCAGCTCCTTTTCGGCCAGGAACTTGTAGGGCGGCATCACCGACTCCGGCACCACCGAGCGCGGATCGGTCAGGTGGTCGCGGTGCCAGCTGTCGGAGTACTTGCCGCCCACGCGCGCCAGGTCGGGACCGGTGCGCTTGGAGCCCCATTGGAACGGGTGGTCGTACATGCTCTCGGCGGCCAGGCTGTAGTGGCCGTAGCGCTCGACCTCGTCACGCAGCGGACGGATCATCTGCGAGTGGCAGAGATAGCAGCCTTCGCGGACATAGATGTCGCGGCCGGCCTGTTCGAGCGGGGTGTAGGGACGAACGCCCTCCACCTTCTCGATCGTGCCCTGAAGCCAGAACAGCGGGGCGATTTCCACGAGGCCGCCGATCGAGACCACGAGGAGGATGCCGACGAGGAGCAGCAGCGAATGCCGCTCGAGCTTGGCGTGTTGTTTCCAGAGAGACATCGGAACCTCAGGCGATCGCGGTTGCGGGGGCGGTCGACGCGTCGTCGGCCAGCTCGGCGGCCAGATCGGCCCCGGATGCTTCGGGAGACGGGGTCGCGATCGTCTTCCAGACGTTGACGATCATGATCAGGGCGCCGGTCAGGTACATCAGGCCGCCAACCGTCCGGATGACGTTCTCGATGTGCTTGGCCGAAACCGTCTCGATGAAGCTGTAGGCCAGGAACCCTTGCGGCGTGTATTCGCGCCACATCAGGCCTTCCATGATGCCCGACACCCACATCGCGGCGATGTAGAGCAGGATGCCGGTGGTCGCGATCCAGAAGTGCCACTCGATCATCTTGGTCGAGTACATGGCCTTCTTCTTCCAGAGCCACGGCACCAGGCAGTAGACCGCGCCGAAGCTGATGAAGCCGACCCAGCCCAGAGCGCCGGAGTGCACGTGACCAATGGTCCAGTCGGTGTAGTGGCTGAGCGCGTTGACCGCGCGGATCGACATCACCGGACCTTCGAAGGTCGACATGCCGTAGAAGGCGATCGAGACGACCATCATGCGGATCACGGGGTCGGTACGCAGCTTGTCCCACGCGCCCGACAGCGTCATCAGGCCGTTGATCATGCCGCCCCAGGAGGGCATCCACAGCATGATCGAGAAGGTCATGCCCAGGGTCTGCGCCCACTGCGGCAGGGCCGTGTAGTGGAGGTGGTGCGGACCGGCCCAGATGTAGATGAAGATCAGGGCCCAGAAGTGCACGATCGACAGGCGATAGCTGTAGACCGGACGCTCGGCGCGCTTGGGCACGAAGTAGTACATCATGGCCAGGAAGCCGGCGGTCAGGAAGAAGCCCACCGCGTTGTGGCCGTACCACCACTGGGTCAGGGCGTCCTGGACGCCGGACATCACGCCGTAGGACTTGTGGTTCAGCAGGCCGACCGGAACGGCGGCGTTGTTGACCAGGTGCAGCACGGCGATGGTGACGATGAAGGCCAGGTAGAACCAGTTGGCCACATAGATGTGGGGTTCCTTGCGCTTCCAGATCGTGCCCAGGAAGACCAGCAGATAGGCGACCCAGACGATCGTCAGCCACAGGTCGGTGTACCATTCGGGCTCGGCGTATTCCTTGCCCTGGGTCGCGCCCATCAGATAGCCGGTCCCGGCCAGCACGATGAAGAGCTGATAGCCCCAGAACACGAACCACGGCGTGATGCCGCCGGCCAGACGCGCCTTGCAGGTGCGTTGGACGACCCAGAACGACGTCGCGATCAGGGCGTTGCCCCCGAAGGCGAAGATCACGGCCGAGGTGTGCAGCGGACGCAGCCGGCCGAAATTCAGCCATCCCGCCTCGGGGAAGTAGAAGATCCTCGGCCAGGACAGTTGGGCCGCGATCACGACGCCGACGAGAAGTCCGGCCGCCGCCCAGAACATCGTGGCGATCACACCCGCCTTGATGACGTTGTCGGAATAGCGGTCGGGCTGATCCCGCAGCTTTCCGCCCGAGAGGCCGGAGGCCAGGGCGAAAGCGGCAAGGACGCCGGCCAGGGAGATGGTCTCGGCTTGGAGCCTGAAAATCGGGTCATGCGTCAGCCCGGCGCCTAAAATCGCCAGAAACGCTCCCAAGACTGAGATGATGAGAAGAACGCTCGACCCCGCTGGGGGACTTGCGTTGACTTTGGACGGGGCGGACATGCGGACTCCGTGCGGCGAACCTTGCGCCCTGCGTCTCACGTCCCCGATGGCCCGGCTTTGATGCGCATCAAAGCCGGGGTTGCGATCTGGAGCGATCCTGTTGATCGGTTCAGGAGCATTCCATGTTGGCTAGGTCTCAAGCGATCGCGCGCGTTCTCACCCCCGCCGTCGGCGCGACGGCGCTGGTCAGTTGGGCGATCGCGGTCGGTCAGGCGGTTCCGCGATTGATGGCGGGCCCGATCTGCAGTTCGCGGACGGACGGCTGGTCCCTGGCCGGCCACTGCCCGGCCTGCTTCGCGGCGGTGGCGTTCACCGTGCTCTTCGTGGTGCTGGCGGCGGCGGCCCCGCGCGTGAACGCATCCGCCGCGGCCTGCCCCGCGGGCCAGCGCAAATAGCCTTACGCGCGTTCGGCCGCCGAACGCGGTCGCGCGAATCGCGGCAAGTTGCTCCCGACGCCGCCGGCGATCCGGTCCGCTTGTCGCGATTGTAAAAGCGGTCCTTGTCCAAGAGATCTCAACGCCAAACGCATCCAGGCTTGGCGCCGAAAGGCGTCGGTGCTCTCCTATAGGATGTGGCGCGTTGACGGACTCACACGTGGGGAGAGGCGCTTTGCCGCAGCCGGACGGACGTCCTGTTCAGAGCTTCGACCAGAAGAACGCCCTGCTCGAGGCCCATGCCGCGCGCGTGAACGGGGCCGGCGATCCCGCCCTTGTGCTCCTGCACGGCTTCGGGACCGACCAGACGATCTGGGGCGCGCTGACGCCCCGTTTGCCGCCGGCTCGGCGGATCGTCCTCTACGACCACATGGGCAGCGGCGCCTCGAACCTGGCGCACTATGACCCCGCGCGTTACGCGACCCTGGAGGGCTACGCCGACGACCTCGCGGACATCCTGGAGGCGCTCGATCTGCGCGACGCCACGATGGTCGCCCATTCGGTCTCCGGCATGATCGCGCTGCTGGCCAGCCTGCGCACCGATCGCATCGGCCGCCTGATCATGATCGGCGCCTCGTCGCGCTACCTGAACGACGGCGACTACGAGGGCGGCTTCGAGCGCGGCGACGTCGAGCAGCTGCTGGACCTGATGGCCCTGGACTTCCAGGGCTGGGCGCGGACCCTGGCGCCTCAGGTGATGGACCAGCCCGAGCAGCCGGGCCTGATCCAGGAGCTGGTCTACAGCTTCAGCCGCTCCAATCCCGAGATCACGCGCGGCTTCGCCCGAGCCACTTTCATGTCCGACCACCGCTCGGCCTTGGGCGCTTGCCGGGTTCCCACCCTCGTGCTGCAGGCCAGCGCCGACATGGTGGTTCCTCTGGCCGCCGCGCGCTTTCTCGCCAACGGCATCCCGAACGCGCGCCTAGAGATCATGGCGACGCGCGGCCACTATCCGCATCTCAGCGCGCCGGACCTCGTGGCCGAGGCCATCGCGCGCTTCCTGGCGGAGACGCAGGCTTGAGCCCAGGCGACGGAGAATCCCTGGCGCTGACGGCGCCGGTGGGACTTTTCGAGGCGGATCGCGACATGATCCTGCGCCAAGTCAATCCGGCCATGACCGCGATGACGGGCCGGGCGCCGAGCGATCTGGCCGGACGATTCTTCCGCGACCTGCTCACCCGATCGTCTCAGCTGATCTACGCGCTGAAGGCCGAACACGCGCTGGTCGGCGCTGGATCCGTCCAGGAGATTTTCCTGGAGCTCGCCCACACCGACGGACGGCCCCGCCCGGTGCTGCTGACCGTTTCCGCCGACGGCGACACGCGGCGCGGGGTGCTGTTCGCCGCGCCGGAACGACGGGCCTACGAGCTGGAGCTGGTCGCCGCGCGACAGACCATGCTCGAAAGCCTTAAGGCTCTGGAGAGCGCCAACGAAAAGCTCGAGCAACTGGTCGCCGACCGCACCGCCGCCCTCGCCCAGCGCGACCTGCTGCTGCGCGAGGTCTATCATCGGGTGAAGAACAATCTTCAGGTCGTCGACGGCCTTTTGCTGCTGCAGTCGCGCAAGCTGGCCGATCCGGCGGCCCTGGCGGCGATCGAAGGCCTGCGCAAGCGTGTCTATGCGATCGGCCTCGTGCATCACCAACTGATGGGATCGGCCAATCTGAAGACCTTCGATGTCGGCGCGTTTCTGCGGGATCTCGTCGCCCATCTGCAGAAAGGCGCTCCGGAGAGCATCGCGCTGCGCATCGACGCGGCGCCCCTGAACGTTGATCTTGACTTCGCCGTCCCCCTGGGACTGCTGGTCACGGAATTGACCACCAACGCCCTGAAGCACGCCTTCCCCAGTGGCGCGGGCGAGGTTCGGGTCGTCTTGGAAGCGCCAGCGGAGGGAGAGGTCGTGTTGCGGATCGCCGACAACGGCATCGGGTTTTCCGACGCAACCGGGACCCCGACGCCGTCGCTGGGCCTGACGATCGTCAATGGCCTGGTGCGCCAGCTTCACGGACGCATCCGCGCCGTCCAGGACAACGGGGTCGCTTGGGAAGCGCGCTTCCCAGCCCCGGATGCGGCGTGACCATGCTGCACCGCGACCGCGTCCTGATCGTCGACGACGAATTCATCATCGCCCAGACCCTTTGCGTCTATGTTGAGGACCTTGGCCTGACGGTCTGCGGCACGGCCGCCTCCGCCGACGAGGCCGTCGCCCTGGCCGTGGACCAGCGGCCCTTCATCGTGCTGATGGACATGCGGCTTCAAGGCGACCGCGACGGCGTCGACGCCTCCCAGGAGATCCACCAGCGGGTGGGCTCCAAGGTCGTCTTCATCACCGGATCGAGGGAGCCGGCCACCCTGGCGCGGATCGAGGGCGATCATCCGTCGGCCGTGCTCTTCAAGCCTATTTCGGAAGGGCAGCTGGTCGCCGTGATCCGCCGGCTGCTCGAGGAGGATCCTGGCGCTTGACATTAAATCTACCTAGGTAGATTTATGACTCATGGCTCGCGCGCGATCTCTTTCGACTCATGCCCGCACGGTGTTGGCCGCCCTGCTCGAAGCGGGCGGCGCGTGGTCCCACGGCTATGATTTGGCGCGTCGCGCGGGAATCAAGTCCGGGACCCTATACCCGCTTCTCATTCGGCTTGAGTCTCAAGGCTATCTCGAAGCCGAGTGGCAGCAACCCGCCGAGGGCGGTAAGCCGCCTCGGCACGCCTATCGGCTGACAGACAAGGGTCTGCGGCTGGCCCGCGACAACCCGGTTCAGGCCGCGCCGCTGCCGTCTCTCGCCCAGGCCTCGGAATCATGAGGCCGCGACGCCGCCTGGCCGGCCTGGTTTGCGATCTGCTGGCCGCCAGCCTGCCCGCGTCCAATCGGGACTGGGCGCGCGCGGCCAGGGCCGAGGTCGCGGCGATCGATGATGACGCCGAGGCTCTGGCCTTCGCGCTGGAGACCCTCTGGGGCCTGGGCCTCGCGGGCGTGAGATGCCTGCTTCTGCAACTCGCGGTCTGGGTCGGCGGCGGCGAGCGCGAGATCCAGACCTTGGTCCGGCTGGGCGGTCTCGACAGAGCCCAGCTGTGGCCACGCGCCCTCGGCGTATTAAGCGCGATCGGCGCCGGAGCCGTGGGCCTGGCCTATCTGGCGGCGGCGGGCGCTCCGGGCCGGTATCTGGCGATCAACGTCGCCGCGCTGCTGGTCGGGCTGGCGGCGCTGGCGATCGTCGGCAGACTCCGATCGACGAAGCGGGCCCGATCGGAGTCCGTCATGCTTTGGCTGGGACTGACGCTGTTTGGCGTCGCGGCTTACGGCGTGGGACTGGACGGCGCCACGCGCTGGCTGCGGCTGGGCGGCCTGCCGGTGCAGCCCAGCCTCGTCATCCTGCCGATGATGATCGTCGGCTTCGCCCGATCGCGGA
>NZ_SZWJ01000060.1:0-25702 GCF_012184455.1 Caulobacter sp. SSI4214
TCGGCGCGGCCTGCTCGCCCCGCCTGATCGGCCTGGTCGAGCGCGAGCTGGAGGCCCTGGGCTACCGCGTCGCCCGCAACGCGCCCTATGCGGGCGGCTACACCACCGAGCACTACGGCCGCCCCGCCAAGCGCACCCACGCCCTGCAGATCGAGATCAACCGCGCGCTCTATATGAACGAGACCACGCGCGAACCGACCGAGGGGCTGGCGACGCTGACGGCCGACGCCGAGACGCTGACGCGGGTGCTGGCGGGGCTGGACGCGGCGGAGTTGAAGTAGCGCCAAGACCCCTCTCCCTTGGGAGAGGGTTTTATCTCTCAGCCCCCTCTGACCCAGCGCCTTGCCCTGGATCAACGACGGCCGCCGCCGCGCGGGCCAAAAAAAAGCCCGGTGAAACCACCGGGCCAGTTCATTAGGGAGGAAACGCCCAGGAAGGGCAGAAGCGGCAGCGCCGCCTCACGGGATTGTTTATAGGGTGCGGCGCAAAAATAGGCAAGCGGAAAAATGAGCTTTAATGTCGATTTTCTGACAGGGATTTCGCTCAACCCGTTGCCCCACAAGGATTACGTTGCGTCGCCCTCCAGACACGCCTAGATTTTAGGCATGTTGCGCCGCACAATTTGTTGCGTCTGAAACCGTCTCTCGCGAGAACGTCGCTCAAGCCCAAGGCGGACAAGGCTTTGGGCTTGACACCGGTTTCCCGCGAAATGGGTTTCGTCGGGGTGGGGGTGGATAAATTCAACGCGGTCGCGTAAAAGCCGCGCGCCTGACGCTTGACTCGTCATCTCCTATTCTTCTCCCGAAAGTCCGTCCGTTCCCATGAACATGCGAAATATCGCCATCATCGCGCACGTCGATCATGGCAAGACCACCCTCGTCGACCAGCTGCTGGCCCAATCGGGCGTCTTCCGCGCCAACGAAGCCACGACCGAACGGGCGATGGACTCCAACGACCAGGAACGTGAGCGCGGCATCACCATCCTGGCCAAGTGCACCTCGGTCCTGTGGAACGGCGAAGCCGGCGAGACCCGGATCAACATCATCGACACCCCCGGCCACGCCGACTTCGGCGGCGAGGTCGAGCGGATCCTGGGCATGGTGGACGGCTGCGTCCTGCTGGTCGACGCCGAGGAAGGCGTCATGCCGCAGACCAAGTTCGTGCTGACCAAGGCGCTGAAGATGGGCCTGCGCCCGATCCTCTGCATCAACAAGGTCGACCGCGCCCACGCCGATCCGGACCGCGTGCACAACGAGACCTTCGACCTGTTCGCCGCCATCGGCGCCACGGACGAGCAGCTGGACTTCCCGCACATCTACGCCTCGGGCCGCAACGGCTGGGCGACGCTGGACATGAACCAGCCGAACGACAACCTCGCCCCGCTGTTCGACCTGATCGTCCGCCACGTGCCGCCGCCCAAGGTGGCCGAGAAGAAGGACGAGCCGTTCCAGATGCTGAACGTGCTGATCGAAAGCGACCCGTTCCTGGGCCGCCTGCTGACCGGCCGCATCGCCAGCGGCAAGGCCGTCCCCGGCATGGCCATCCACGCCCTGGACCGTAACGGCAACGAGATCGAGCGCGGCCGCATCACCAAGGTGCTGGCCTTCCGCGGCCTGAAGCGCCAGCCGGTCGACGAAGGCGCCGAGGCCGGCGACATCGTCGCCATCGCCGGCATGAGCAAGGCCACCGTGGCCGACACGCTATGCGCCATGGAGGTCACCGAGGCCCTGCCGGCCCAGCCGATCGACCCGCCGACCATCTCGATGACCGTCTCGGTCAACGACAGCCCGCTGGCCGGCCGCGAAGGCGACAAGGTCCAGTCGCGCGTCATCCGCGACCGCCTGCTGAAGGAAGCCGAAAGCAACGTGGCCATCCGCGTCACCGAGACCTCGGAAAAGGACGCCTACGAAGTCGCCGGCCGCGGCGAACTGCAGCTGGGCGTGCTGATCGAGAACATGCGCCGCGAAGGCTTCGAGGTGTCGATCAGCCGTCCGCGCGTCGTCTATCAAACCGGGGAGAACGGCGAGCGCCTGGAGCCGATGGAAGACGTCGTCATCGACGTCGACGACGAGTTCACCGGCATCGTCATCGAAAAGCTGTCGGCCCGTAAGGCCGAGCTGAAGGACATGGGCCCGTCGGGCGCGGGCAAGACCCGCATCCAGCTGCTCTCGCCCTCGCGCTCGCTGATCGGCTACCAGGGCGAGTTCCTGACCGACACGCGCGGTTCGGGCGTGCTGAACCGCGTGTTCAGCCACTACGAGCCGCACAAGGGCCCGATCGACCAGCAGCGCAAGGGCGTGCTCGTCTCCAACTCGGACGGTGAAACAGCGGCCTACGCCCTGTGGAACCTGGAAGAGCGCGGCGTGATGTTCGTTGGCGCCGGCGAGAAGACCTACCAGGGCATGATCATCGGCGAGAACAGCCGCTCGGACGACCTGGACGTCAACCCGATGAAGGCCAAGCAGCTGACCAACGTCCGCGCCTCGGGCAAGGACGAGTCGATCCGCCTGACCCCGCCGCGCCGCATGACCCTGGAACAGGCCATCGCCTATATCGAGGACGACGAGCTGGTCGAGGTCACGCCCAAGAACATCCGTCTGCGCAAGCAGGTCCTGAACCCCTCGTTCCGCAAGAAGCGGACGAAGGAAGACTAGAACCCATAGGGCGGCGGCGGACGGACAGGTTCGCCGCCGCTTTCCGTATGGGGATGGTGAAAACCTAGGCGCGGCGTGGGCCAAAAGACGCGCTCTTGACCTATTCTTCGGCCTGACATCGAACCGTCACAAATAAAGTAACATTTTGTATACTTGACGCAGTAGGGGCGAGGTAGCCGCCCCGACTCTCTCGGGCGGCAAACCTGAGGGGGTTTTCATGTCTTTCGCCCGCAAGCTGGCCGCGGGAGCGGCGCTTGGCGCGCTCGCATTCGCGTTCGCCGCGCCCGCCGCCCATGCCCAGCAGACCACCGCCGCCGTCCGCGGCGTCGCCGTTGACGACAAGGGCGCGCCGATCGCCGGCGCCACCATCACCGTCACCCACGTGCCCAGCGGCACCGACCAGATCGTCGTCACCAACGACGCCGGCGCGTTCGACGTGCGCGGCCTGCGCGTCGGCGGTCCCTACAAGATCACCGCCACGGCCAAGGGCTTCGCGTCCCAGGCGCTGGGCGACCTGTTCCTGAACGTCGGCGACGCCCAGCGCGTGCGCCTGGCCCTGGCCCCGGCCAGCGAGGTCTCCGAGATCGTCATCACCGCGACCAAGAAGGCCACCACCAGCCAGTTGGCCAATGTCGGCTCGCGCACCACGGTCGGCCGCGCCGACATCGACGCGGTCGTGTCGGTCAAGCGCGACATCCGCGACATCGGTCGTCGCGATCCGCTGGCCAATCTGGACTTCGTCGCGCGCGGCACCGGTCCGTCGGGCGGCCTCTACATCGCCGGCTCGGCCCCGCGCGCCAACCGCATCACCATCGACGGCGTGCGCTCGGCCGACAGCTACGGCCTGAACACCGGCGGCCTGTCGACCAACCGCGGCCCGGTCTCGTTCGAAGCGCTGGAGCAGGTCTCGATCCAGGCCGTTCCGTTCGACGTGGAAGACGGCGACTTCACCGGCGGCGCCCTGAACCTGATCATGCGGTCGGGCGGCAACGACTTCCACGGCTCGCTGTTCGACAACTACCGCACCACCCGCCTGGTCGGTAACGAGCTGCCGAACGTCGGCTTCGTCAACAACGACGTGACCCAGGCGCCGCTGACCGGCTACCGCAAGGTCAAGAACAAGATCCACGAAAGCAACTACGGCTTCTTCCTGTCGGGTCCGATCATCAAGGACCGCCTGTTCTTCGCGGCCTCCTACGAGAAGTTCAAGAGCTTCGACACCACGGGCACCGGTCCCGCCGGGGCCGGCTTCGCCAATAACTTCAACAAGATCCCGGGCGTCTCGACCGGCGCGGGCGCCAGCCAGTCGGACATCGACGCGGTGCTGGCCAACTGGAACGGCTACGCGGCCTCGTCGCTGCTGAAGCCGGGCGCGGTGACCCTGGTCGAGCCGATCCTGGACGAGAAGTCGTCGATCAAGATCGACTACAACATCAACGACAAGCACCGCCTGTCGGCCACCTATCGCCACGCCTTCAGCTCGGTCTGGAAGCGCAGCCCGTCGGCCACCTCGATCAGCCTCGACACCAACTGGTACGTCCAGCCCGAGAACGAAGACAACTACGCCCTGCAGCTGAACTCGCGCTGGACCCCGACCCTGTCGACGGAAGCCCGCATCGCGTTCCGCGGCTATCAGCGCGGCCAGCTGCCGCCGGAAGGCCAGGGCTTCGCCAACGTCACGGTCTGCACCGACCCGAACTTCGGCACGGGCGCGGCCTTCTCGTGCTCGTCGGGCGTGCCGTCGATCGCCTTCGGCCCGGACCAGTTCCGTCAGGCCAACGTCCTGAAGACCAAGGACACCTCGGGCTCGTTCATCGCCAACTTCACCGGCATCGATCACCACCAGATCAAGGCCGGCTACCAGTTCCGCGGGATGGAGATCTACAACCTCTTCCTGCAGGCCGCGCGCGGCGTCTACTACTTCGACAGCGTCGCCGAGTTCCAGCAGGGCCTGGCCAACCAGCTCTCCTACGGCAACTCGCTGACCGGCACGGCCACCGACGCCGCGGCGGTTCTGAACTACCAGGTCCACACCCTGCTGGCTCAGGACACCTGGGACGTGAACGACAACCTGACGGTCAATTTCGGCGTCCGCTGGGACCACTACGCCGCCGACAAGAAGCCGACGCTGAACACCAACTACGTCAACCGCTACGGCTATTCCAACCAGACGACCTATGACGGCATCAACGTCGTCATGCCGCGCGTCTCGGCCAAGTACAACGGCGACTGGTTCGAGCTGTCGGGCGGCTTTGGCCTGGTGTCGGGCGGCCTGCCGGACGTGTTCCTGGGCAACAGCTACGGCGGCACCACCGGCGCCCTGACCAACAGCTTCGCGATCCGCCGCAACACCAACGGCACGATCTCGACGGCCGACGACACCTTCGTCGACACCGCCACCAACCTGCCGGTCGATCCGGCCATCGGCAACGCGCTGCTGACGATCAACAAGGGCTCGGCCTCGTTCATCACCAATCCGGCCGCCGTCGCCCAGACCCTGCTGACCGCCGACAGCGCCAGCCGCCGCAACGCCTACACCAACTCGCTGGCGCCCGGCTTCAAGATGCCGTCGGACTGGAAGACCAACGTCTCGTTCAAGACCACCCAGCTCGGTATCGACTGGGGCATCGACGCGGTGGCCAGCTGGTCCAACGTCAATGTCGCCTTCCGCGACGCCCGCGCGCGCGCCCTGACCATCAATGGCATCCAGCAGTATACGCCGGACGGCCGGATGCGTTATGACGGCCTGGTCATCGCCGGCGCCAACGCCGCGGCGATCAACGCCAACCGCGCCGCGCTGGGCCTGCCCGTCGCCAGCAACCCGGATCTGGCCAATCTCGGCCTGTTCGGCGACATCCAGGCCTACAACCCCTCGACCAAGAACTGGACGCGCACGGTCGCCCTGTCGGCTCACCGCAACCTGTTCGGCGTCGACGCCTGGGGCGCCTATACCTGGCAGTATGGTCACCAGTACGGCGGCATCTCGGAGTTCGGCACCACCGCCGGCGGCAACACCACCAGCGGCGCCTACTATCCCGACCAGGGCTTCGGTCGCGACCCGAACGCCGCGGTCGAGGGCAAGTCGAACAACCTGATCCGCAACTCGCTGAAGCTGAACCTGAGCTACAAGTTCGAGCCCCGTCCGGGCTGGGTCTCGCGCTTCACCCTGTTCGGCGAAGTGCACGACGGCCGTCCGATCACCTTCCTGATGACGGACCCGGCCGGCGGTCGCAACCCGACCTTCGGCACGTCGCGCGACGACGCCCTGGCCTATATCCCGAACCTGAACAGCCCCGACGCGGCCAACCCGCTGAAGTTCGTCAGCGCTTCGGGCACGACGGTGTTCTTCGACAGCCAGGCCTCGGTCGACAAGCTGAAGGCCCTGGTCAAGCAGTTCAACCTGCCGACGGGCCAGATCGTGCCGCGCGGCTTTGGCAAGAACCCGAGCGTCAACCGCTTCGACTTCCAATACGCCCAGGAGATCCCGTCTCCGGTGGCCGGCCACAACCTGCTGCTCACGGTCGACATCCAGAACGTCGGCAACCTGCTGAACCGCAAGTGGGGCGTGGTGAAGGAATACACCAACAGCCGCTCGGGCGGCGTCGTGGTCAACGCCCAGTGCGCCAAGGCGGACGGGACGGCCGCCGGCGCGGCCGATCCGACTTGCGTGGCCTACCGCTACAGCTACACGACGGCCTCGCCCAGCACCCTGGCCACGCCGACCGTCGACCAGGCCGCCAGCCTGTTCTCGGTGGGCATCGGCCTGAAGTACCGGTTCTAACAAGGGCTGGAGCCAGGCCGCGCGGCTTGGCTCCGCTCAACACTTCGGAAAGGCGCGGCTTCGGCCGCGCCTTTTTTGTTGGCCTCACGCCCGCTTGATCAGGCCCAGCAGCCACAGCAGCAGGATCGCGCCCAGGGTCGAGATCACCAGGCTGCCGACCCAGCCCCAGAAGTGAATGCCCAACATGCCGGCCAGGAACGCCCCCAGCAGAGAGCCGACCAAGCCGACCACCAGGTTCACCCAGAAACCATGGTCGCGGTTCATCACCTTCTCGGCGATCCACCCGGCGAACACCCCAATGATGATCGCCCCTATGAACCCAACGCCGTGCATTCGCCTCTCCTCCGATTGAAGCTTCGCCTTGGAAATGCGCGAGCCATGCCGGAGGTTCAATGCTAGAGCGTCGCGCGGAAAAGTGGGCGCCGGTTTTCCGCCAACGCGACGCGAACACCAGGATTTAGAGCCATCGGGCATGGTCCATCCCGTCTTCGACAATCTGCCGACCACGATCTTCGAGCGCATGAGCGGCCTGGCCCGCCAGCACGGCGCGATCAATCTGGGTCAGGGCTTTCCCGACGACCAGGGCCCGCTGCCCGTGCGCCAGGCGGCGGCCCGGGCGCTGATCGAGGGCTCCAACCAATATCCGCCGATGCGCGGCCTGCCCGAGCTGCGCGCCGCCGTCGCCGGCCACTACGCGCGGCGGCAGGACCTGTCCCTGGATCCCGACACCGAGATCGTCGTCACGTCCGGCGCGACCGAGGCCCTGGCGGCGGCGTTCACGGCGCTGATCTCGCCCGGCGACGAGGTGGTGCTGTTCCAGCCGCTCTACGACGCCTATCTGCCGCTGGTCCGACGGGCGGGCGGCGTCCCGAAGCTGGTCCGCCTGGCGCCGCCCCACTGGCGCTTCGACCGCGCGATGCTGGAGGCCGCCTTCACCGAGCGCACGCGCCTGGTCGTGCTGAACAGTCCCCTGAACCCGGCCGGGATCGTCACGCCCGACGAGGATCTGGCCCTGCTGGCCGAGCTCTGCGTCCGTCACGACGCCATCGCCGTGTGCGACGAGGTCTGGGAGGCCGTGGTCTTCGACGGTCGCCGTCACCGCCCGCTGATCACCGTCCCCGGCATGCGCGAGCGCACCGTGAAGATCGGCTCGGCGGGCAAGCTGTTCGGCATGACCGGCTGGAAGGTCGGCTTCCTGATGGCCGCGCCGCCGCTGGCCAAGGCCCTGGCCGCCGCTCACCAGTTCCTGACCTTCACCACGCCGCCGAACCTGCAGGTCGGCGTCGCCTGGGGCCTGGACAACCACCGCGCCTGGTTCGACGAGATGCCCGTCGCCCTGCAACGCTCGCGCGACCGGCTGACGGCGGGGCTGCGCGACGCCAGCTATGTCGTGCTGGACAGCCAGGGGACCTATTTCCTGAACGTCGACCTTCAGGCCTCGGGCGTCACGGTCGACGACGCGACCTTCTGTGAACGGAGCGTCGTCGAGCACGGCGTGGCCGCGATCCCGGTCTCGGCCTTCTACGCGGAGGATCCGGTGACGACGGTCGCCCGCCTGTGCTTCGCCAAGGCCGACGCGACCCTGGACGAGGCCGTCGAGCGGCTGGCCAAGGCCAGACGCTGACCGCCTCCTTCCCGGACGCGCGAGACTCTACCCCTCCACGAACTCCCGGGCCGCCGCCCCGGCCAGACAGCAGTCCATCACCGACAGCAGGTTGCGCAGGTCGATCGGCTTGGCGACATGGGCGTCGCAGCCGGCGGCCAGACAGGTCTTGATCTGCGAGGACATCACGTCCGCGGTCAGGGCGATCACCGGTAGGCGGGCGAAGCGCGGGTCGCGGCGCAGCCGGCGCGTGGCTTCCAGCCCGTCCATGATCGGCATGTTGACGTCCATCAGCACCAGGTCGATCGGTCCCGCCTCCAAGGCGTCCAGCGCCTCCTGGCCGTTCTGGGCCTCGGTCAACTGGCATTCCAGCGGCTCGAGGAACAGGCGGATGACCCGACGATTGACCGGGTGATCGTCGACCACCAGCACCCGCGCCCCGTGCAGGGCGGCGAAGCCGGCCTCCTCCTCGCCGTCCTCGATCTCGCGGGCGGGCTGCTCGGACGGCTCGGCGGAGTCGACGACCATTTCGATCGTGAACGCCGACCCGCGCCCCTCCTCGCTTTCGACCGTGATCTCGCCCCGCATCATCTGAACGAGGCGCCGGGTGATGTTCAGGCCCAGCCCCGTGCCGCCGAAGTTGCGCGTGGTCGAGGCGTCGGCCTGGGTGAAGGGCGTGAACAGCTTGTCGACCGTGGCCTTGCTCATGCCGATGCCGGTGTCGGAAACCCGCAGGCGCACGCGAACCCTGGCCGCGCCCGGTTCGTCGCTCTCCTCGGGATAACAGGCCAGGGAGACCTCGACCTTGCCCGTCGTCGTGAACTTCAGCGCGTTGGAGACCAGGTTGGTCAGGCACTGGCGCACCCGCACCCCGTCGAACATCAACGGTCCCGGCTCGGGGCTTTCCAACTGGAACGACAGCTGCACGCCCTTCTCGCGCGCCGTGGGCTGATGACCGCCGACCAGCCGCGCGCAGGTCCTGACGATATCCCCGGCCGTGGGCGCGATCTCCAGCTTGCCGGCCTCGATCTTCGAAAGGTCCAGAACGTCGTTCAGCAGCACCAGCAGGGTGTCGCCGCTGTCGAGCAGCAGGTCGACCTGCTCGGCCTGCTTGGGGTTCAGCGGGCCGGCGCGCAGGGCCTGGCCCAGGCCCAGCATCCCGTTCAGCGGCGTCCGCAGCTCGTGGCTCATCATCGCCAGGAAGGCGGACTTGGCCTTGTTCGCCGCCTCGGCGCGCTCCTGGGCGTCCTTGAACTTGCGCGAGGCGGCCCGCTGGTTCGCGGCCCAGGCGACGCCGCCGGCCACCAGCGCGCCCAGCAGCAGCGCGATGACGAAGGAGGCGCGCGCCAGGCTGCGGCTGAGGCGAACCTCCTCGGCCAGGCGGCGGCTCTCGTCGCGCTTGGCCCGCAGCTCGGCGTCCAGGGCCGCCGACATCTCGGTCACGCCGCGCGTATGGGCTCGCTGGACCAGGATCTCGTCGGCGCGCCGCCAGGCGTCCAGTTCGTGGAAGGCCTTGGCCCCGCGCCCCTCGGCCTGGTCGATATAGGCCTCGATCAGCGCCTCCTTGTGCGGATCGCGCGGCGACAGCGACGCGGGCGAGGCGCGCAGCCGCGCCAGGTCCTCGCGGGCGGCGGCGACCTGCTTCAGCTGGGCCTCGGCCAGGGCCCGCTCGCCCAGCATCAGCACCTCCAGGCGCCGGTCGGGACGCGCCAGATCCGCGGCGGCCGGAGTCAGGCAATCGAGCACGCGCTGGGGCGAGGCGCGCAGCACCGCGATCCGGGAGCATAGGAAGCGGTCCCAGGTCTTCAGGTCCTGGTCGCCCGTCGCCAGGGTCATGCGATGGTGGACCGCGGCGAAGCGTTCCGCGGCGTTCAGCTCGCCCAGCTCGGCGGCGGTGAAGGCGATGTCGTACACCCGCTCGATCTTGCGCATGTAGAAGGCGTCGCGTTCGTCCAGGCGCGCGGCCTGGGCCATGTGTTCCAGCGCCCCTTCCTTGTCGCCGATATCCGACAGGGTGTAGCTGTGCACCTGGTGAAGTTCGGCCAGCACCGGCAGGGCGACGTCGCCGCGCTTCTCCAGCTCCGTGGTGATCTGGGCCGCCACGCGCGCGGACTCGGCCCAGCGGCTGACCTGGCCAAGCTGCCGCACGCGCTCGATGCCCGCCATCATCCGGATGTCGGGGCCCGAACGGTTCAGAAAGCGATCCCAATCGGCGTCGGTGAACGCCCGATAGCCCTGGGTCTCGTTGCGATAGGCCAGTTGTTCGAGGTCGGCCAGCGCCGTCAGCGACGGCTGCCGGTCCCGCCGGGCCGCGTCGCGGACGATCGTCTCCCAGGCCTCGAACCGAGCCGGAAGCTGGTTGCTCTTGTAGGCGTAGAGCACCCGCCACAGGCCGTACAGCCGCGCGTCGCCGCGCTCTCGCAAGGCCCGGTGGCCGGCGCTTTCGATGTCGGCGTTGTCGCGCGGCGGATGCCGCGGAATATGGACGCCGATCTCCCGGCTCAGCTGATCAAGGCGCGCGCCCAGGGGCGGGGGCTCGTCCTTGGCGCAGGCCGCGCCCGCCGCCAGAAGCACGCTGATCGTCAAGAAGGCCAGAAGACGCCGCAAGAACCCAACTCTCCAAGTTGTCAGGAACTTGAATCATAGGCGTGTAAGCGGCGTTAAACTGGATCGTGGTGCGGTAAGTCGCCACACCTTGGAAAAGGTTTTCCATAGTATTCGCCGCACGCTTGGATCGCGCTCGGGTTGCTTACACTCTATCCGACTGCACCCTAGATCGTCGCCCCGCCGTCGACGACCAGCGCCTGGCCGGTCATGAAGCTGCCCGCCTTCGAGGCCAGATAGACCGCCGCCCCGGCCAGTTCGTCGGGCTCGCCGATGCGGCGCAGCGGCACGCCCTTGGTGGCCCGTTCCAGCGTCGCGGGGTCCTCCCACAGGGCGCGGGCGAAGTCGGTCTTGATCAGGCCCGGCGCGATGCAATTGACCCGCACGTTGTCGGGACCGAACTCGTGCGCCAGGTTCCGCGCCAGCTGGAAGTCCGCGGCCTTGGAGATGTTGTAGGCCCCGATGATGGCGTTGCCGCGCAGGCCGCCGATCGAGCTGATGATGATGATCGACCCATCCTTGCGCGCGCGCATCTCCGGAGCGACCATGCCGATCAGCCAGTGATTGCTGATGATGTTGTTGTCCAGGATCTTGCGGAACTGGTCGTCGCTGATCCCGGCCAGCGGGCCGTAATAGGGGTTGCTGGCGGCGTTGCAGACGCAGATGTCGATCTTGCCGAACGCCGCGCGGGTCTCGTCGACCAGATGCTGAAGCTCTTCCTTCGACGCGATGTTGGCCGGGACCGCGATGGCCGTTCCCGCGCCGTGCTTGGCGTTCAGCGCCGCCGCGACCTCGTCGCAGGGCCCCGCCTTGCGCGACGAGATCACCACCTTGGCGCCCTGCTCCGCCATCCGCTCGGCGATCGCCTTGCCGATCCCCCGCGAGGACCCGGTGATGATCGCCACCTGGCCGGTCAGATCGAAGAGGCTCATGGCGCGCTCCCTAAAACACTTGTTTGAATTGCCCGCACACTGGGGCGCGACGGACCCCCGGTCAAGCGCGTCGACAACTGGCCCGGGGGTGGAAGACCTCGAAAAAGTTCGCGGCGGCTGTCGGAATGAGTTTTCCCGAGGCGTCCTAGAGGCGAAAGTTCACGCCAACCTGGAAGGCCCCCGATGCCCCATACCGCCGAAGCCGCCCTCGAGGATCGCGATCTCGTCCTGGAGCGCGTCATCGATGTCCCCGCCGAAAAGCTTTACAAATGCTGGACCACGCCGGAGCTGATGCCCCAGTGGTTCTGCCCCAAGCCCTGGACCGTCTCGGACGTGCGGATGGACGTGCGCACCGGCGGGAACACCTACCTCGTCATGAACGGCCCGAACGGCGAGCGCGTCCCGCAGCCGGGCGTCTATCTGGAAGTGATCCCGAACAGGAAGATCGTGTTCACCGACGCCTTCACCGAGACCTGGAAGCCCTCGGCCAAGCCCTTCATGGTCGCCATCGTCACCTTCGAGGACCGCCCCGGCGGCAAGACCCTCTATCGCGCCGTCGCGCGCCACTGGACCGCCGAGGACAAGACCGCCCACGAACAGATGGGCTTCCACGAAGGCTGGGGAATCGTCGCCGACCAACTGGCGGCGCTGGCGGCGACGCTTTAGGCCTCCCAACACGTCGCGGGATGACGGGAAGGTTCGGCCAGCCCGCTCTTGGCTACGCCCCCAAAAACCGTCATGTCGGCGGGCATGAGTTCTCCCGACGCCTCCGTTCGCCTGATCGACCGCGCGCTGGCGCCGCGCTTCGCCCTGCTGTGCCTGGGCATCTGGCTGAACGCCGCCGACACCCTGGTCACGGCGACGATCATGCCCAGCGTCGCGCGGGACATCGGCGGCTATCAGTATTTCGGCTGGTCAGTAGCGGCCTATCTGACCGGCTCGATCGTCGCCGGCGCGTGTTCGGGCAAGCTGTCCCTGGCGCTGGGACTGCGACGGGCCACGGCGTTCAGCGGCCTGGTCTACGCGATCGGCTGCGCCATGAGCGCCCTGGCGCCGGAGTTCGTCACCTTCATCCTGGGCCGGCTGGTGCAGGGCCTGGGGGCCGGGGCGGTCGTGGCCCTGTGCTACGTCGCCATCAGCGCTCTCTTCCCCGAGCGCCTGTGGCCGCGCGTCTATGGCGCGGTGGCCACCGTCTGGGGCGCGGCGACCCTGCTGGGCCCGACCCTGGGCGGCCTGTTCGCCGCCGCCGGCTTCTGGCGCGGCGCGTTCTGGCTGTTCGTGGCCCAGGCGGCGATCTTCGTCGGCGCGGTGATGGCGATGCTGCCGGCCGACAAGGGCGACGCCGCCCGCGGCCGCGTCCCCGTCCCGCAGTTGGCCCTGCTGGTGCTGGCCGTCAGCCTGATCGGCGCGGCCGGCGTCGTGGCCTCGCCCCATCTGGCGATCGGACTGGCGGTCGGCGGCGCGCTGGGCATGGCCGCCATGCTGGCCGTCAACGCCCGCACCCCGCACCGGCTGTTGCCACGCTCGGCGGCCGACCTGTCGAGCGCCACGGGCCTGGGCCTCTTGACGATCTTCGCGACCGAGACGGCGGCGATCGGCTTCACCGTCTACGGCCCCGCCTTCATCCAGACCCAGCACCACGCCTCGCCGCTGCTGGCCGGCTATGTGGTCGGGGCGATCGCCGCCGGCTGGACCACCTGCGCCCTGCTGGTCGGCAAGGTCCCGGCCGAACGCGACGGCCGCTTCGTGCGCCTGGGCGCGCTGGTCATCCTGGCCGGCGCCCTGGCCAGCGCCTGGGCGACGCCGCGCGGGACGCTGATCGAGACCGCCCTGGCCTTCGCCGGACTGGGCGCGGGCTTTGGCCTGTGCCACGCCTTCATCGCCCGCCGCGCGATCGCCGCCGCCCCGGCCGACGAGCAGGCCATGGCCTCGGGCGCGGTCCCGACCTCCCAGCTGATCGGCGGCGCCACGGGCGCGGCCGGCGCCGGGGCGATGGCCAACCTGCTGGGCTTCAGCCACGGGATCGATCCGGCGCTGGCCCAGAGCCACGGCCCGCTGCTGTTCGCCGCCTTCACGCCCCTGGCCTTGGTCGGCGTGCTGGCGGCGTGGCGGTTGGGGCGTTAGGGGTTTTGGAGGCGCGTGGCGATCCGCTCGGCCGCCGCGCGCAACCCCGGTAATTCCACCACCACGATCGACCAGACGATCGAGAAGCTGATGCTGCTGTAGCCGTGAGCGATGCGGTTTCGCAGGTCGATCGCCGCCCGCCAATCGATGCTCGGCTCCAGATCACGAATCGACACGGGCAGGCGCGCCGCGCTTTCGCCTATGACCAGGAGGTTCATCGCGACAGCGTCGCGCCGCATCCGGTCCGCGATGAAGCCGGCTTGATCGACGCCGTCGACATAGGCCTCGACCTGCCCGATCGCGTCGAGAAGCTCCGCGACATAGGTCTGGACTGAGGCTTCAGGCAAAGACCACTTCCCGCAAGACCGGGTCCCTCACCAGCCGATGCAGACCATCCTCGGTCACCAGATCAACCGGTCGCCCCAGCAGTTCGACGAGTTCCCGCTCCAGACGGAAGAAGCCGAACCCCGGCAGCACCCGAGGCGCGAACTCCACTAGCACGTCCACGTCGCTGTCCGGCCCCGCCTCGCCCCGCGCCGTCGAACCGAACACGCCGACCCGCGCGACGCCGTAGCGGTCGAGCAGCGGCTTGGCCGCGCGCAGTTTGGTCAGGGCCTCGTCGAGGGTCATGGGGCGATAATACCACAAAGCGCGGACATCAGCTCCGCCGTCAGGCCCGGGCCGGCGCCCAACCCCATGGCTCCGGATCGCCGCTTGCCTCCTCCGTCTTCGGAGGACGCGGAGCCGACGCGCGCCCGCGCGGCGCGATCCATCGCGTCAGCCAGGACGCCGCGCGCCCGATCGCTCGCCCAACCATAAGGAACGTGTCGCGCAGGCGCGTCGTCGCGGCGATGGCCAGGCCGACCGCGAGCGCGTCCGTGACCAGCGAAAGCTCGAACGTACCGAACCAGACCCCGATCTCCGGCGCCATCATGCCGAAAACCCGCACGCCTTCGGCGTCGAACAGCCGGAACAGGATCAGGCCAACGAGGGCCAGGCCGACCATCATGACCATGTGAGCGGGCTTGATCGCGTTGAGCCGCCGCGCCGGCGCCTCCACGAGATATCGACGCAGCAGGCGACCGATCGGCGACGTCGGAAAGACCATAAGCGCCAGCACGCAGGCCAATACAAACGTCAGCATTCCCAGCGCCCCCTCGTTCCAGCGACGCTTTAGGTGGGGGCCGGGGTCCGCCTTCTCAAGCGGCTCACGTCCGCTCCACCGCCGTCGCCTCGACCAGCTTCACCACATCCCCCATGATCTCCGTGATCCTGAAGTCCTTGGGCGTGTAGATCCGGGCCACGCCCATCTGTTTCAAGACGAGGGCGTCGGCCTCGGGGATGATGCCGCCGGCGACGACAGGGATGTGGCCGAGACCTTCGGCGCGCATCACCCGGATGACCTCCTGCACGAGATCCAGGTGCGAGCCCGACAGGATCGACAGGCCGACCACGTGGGCGCGGCTCTCCTTGGCGCGGCGGACGATCTCCTCGGGCGTCGAGCGGATGCCGTCATAGACGACCTCCATGCCGCAGGCGCGGGCGCGGGTGGCGATCTGCTCGGCGCCGTTGGAGTGGCCGTCCAGGCCCGGCTTGCCGACCAGATAGGTCAGGGTGCGTCCCAGCAACGCCGAGACCCGCTCGACCTCGGCCTTGACCGCCTCGACGTCCTCGGCCTCGCCGGTCGAGACCACGACCGCGACGCCGGTGGGGCCGCGATATTCGCCGAACACCTCGCGCAGGGCGCCGGCCCACTCGCCGGTGGTGACGCCGGCCTTGGCGGCGGAAATCGAGGGTTCCATGATATTCGCGCCAGAGGCGGCGGCGGCCTTCAGGGCGGCTAGAGCCGCCTCGACGGCGGCCGGGTCGCGGGCCTCGCGCCAGGCCTTGATGCGGGCGACGACGTCGGCCTCGAGCCTCGGGTCCACCGTCTCGATCGCCCCCTCGCCCGCTGACAGCGGAGAGATCTCGGTCTCGGTCCAGCGGTTGACGCCGACCACAGCGAGGTCGCCGGTCTCGACGGCCCGCACCCGCTTGGCGTTGGAGGCGACCAGTTCGCCCTTCATGTAGTCGATGGCGCTGGCCGCCCCGCCCATGCCGTCGATCAGCGAGAGCTGCGCCAGCGCCCCCTTCGACAGCTCGGCGACCTTGGCCTCGACCACGTGCGAGCCGGCGAACAGGTCCTCGTATTCCAAGAGATCGGTCTCATAGGCCAGCACCTGCTGCAGCCGCAGCGACCACTGCTGGTCCCAGGGGCGCGGCAGGCCCAGGGCCTCGTTCCAGGCCGGCAGCTGCAAGGCCCGGCAGCGGGCGTCCTTGCTGAGCGTGACGGCCAGGGCCTCGATCAGAATGCGGTAGACATTGTTCTCGGGCTGCTGCTCGGTCAGGCCCAGGCTGTTGACCTGCACGCCGTAGCGGAAGCGCCGGGCCTTGGCGTCCTGGACGCCGTATCGCTCCAAGAGGATCTGGTCCCAGAGCTGGGTAAACGACCGCATCTTGCACAGCTCGGTGACGAACCGCACCCCGGCGTTGACGAAGAAGCTGATCCGCGAGGCGACGATCTCGAAGTCCTCGTCGGGGACCTGGCCGCCGGCCTTGACGGTGTCGAGCACGCTGATCGCCGTGGCCAGGGCGAAGGCCAGCTCCTGCTCCGGCGTCGCGCCCGCCTCCTGCAGGTGGTAGCTGCAGACGTTCATCGGGTTCCACTTGGGAACCTCGCGATAGCACCAGGCGATCATGTCGCCGATCAGCCGCAACGACGGCCCCGGCGGGAAGATGTAGGTGCCGCGCGACAGATACTCCTTGATCAGATCATTCTGCGTCGTGCCCTGGAGTTTCTTGCGGTCCGCGCCCTGCTCGTCGGCCAACGCGACATACATCGCCAAGAGCCAGGCGGCCGGGGCGTTGATGGTCATGGAGGTGTTCATCTTCTCCAGCGGGATGTCGCTGAAGAGGGCCCGCATGTCGCCCAGGTGCGAGACCGGCACCCCGACCTTGCCGACCTCGCCGCGCGCCAGGATGTGGTCGGGGTCGTAGCCGGTCTGGGTGGGCAGGTCGAAGGCCACCGACAGGCCCGTCTGCCCCTTGGCCAGGTTGGCGCGATAGAGCGCGTTCGACTTCTCGGCCGTCGAGTGCCCGGCATAGGTGCGGAAGATCCACGGCGGATCGGGCGCGTGCTGGTACGGCGTCGAGGTCATGGCGGGCTCCCGGGCGGCTTATTGGTCTTGCTTGCCGCCGATCATGAGCCGGGATTTGCTGCGACGCAATATGGCGTTCGCGGATGCGAATTCGCGTTACGAGGGGCTGTGACCGCGAAGGCCCTCGCGTCGCCGACTATTCACGCAAGGGCGGCCACTGCCGGGCGGTGTGCAGCAGGGTGAGGATCCACACCGTGTCATTCTCGACTTCGTAGACCAACCGATAGGTTTCGTGCGGAAAGACCTCTCGCGTCCCCGGGACCAAGCCCGGTCGGCCCCGCATGGGGAAGTCGGCCAAGGAGGCCGCCGCGTCGGAGAACAGCCGGTCGATCCGCGCCGCCGCCCCGGGATTGTCGGCGGCGATATGGTCCATGATGTCGAGACGATCCAGCCTGGCCGTCGCCGTCCAGCGAACCTTCACGTCCGCGCCCCGTCCGCCTTTCCTTCAAGCGCCAGGCGGCGCGCGGAGAACTCCGCTTCCACCTCGTCATACGAGGACGCCATGCCGGTGTCGCGATCGCGGCGCCCCGCCTCGACCTTCGCCCGTATGAACGCCTCGTGGGCGCGCGCGTCGCGCTGACGCCGCACGTAGTCGCGCATCAAGTCGCGCACGATCTGCGAGGCGGGCCGATCGGCGGCCTGCGCCTCGGCCAGAAAGTCTTCGCGCAGCCCCGCATCGAGCTTCAGGGTAAAAACCGCGTCCTTGCCCATGGATCGCCTCCCGGTGAGTACTGACAAGGTATATACGTTATTCGTACCCCACAACCGGGGCGGGGGTCTAGGAACCGACGCGCTCACCGCCCCGTAAACACCGCCCCGCGCTTCCCCATGAACGCGGCCCGCGCCTCGGCGTGATCGGCCGAGGCCGCCAGGGCGGGGATCTCGGCCTGCGTCGTCGACACGCCCGAGGCGACCCGCTTGGTCGCCGCCGCCGCCAGGGGGCCGCGCGAGGCGATGACGCGGGCCATGGCCAGGGCCGCGTCCAGCAGCCCCGCCGCCGGATGGACCTCGGCGACGATCCCGTCGGCCAGGGCTCGCGCCGCGTCGAAGGGAGCGCCGGTCAGCAGATGAACCTTGGCGCGGCTCTCGCCGATCAGCCGCGTCAACCGCTCGGCCGAGGCCGTCAGTCCCATCCGCACCGCCGAGCAGGCGAAGCTGGCGCGGTCGCTGGCCAGGCGGATGTCGCAGGCCAGGGCCAGCTCCAGTCCGCCGCCGATGCACCAGCCGTCCACCGCCGCGATCACCGGGACTCGGGTCGAGGCGACGCTGTCGCACATCGCCAGGAAGTGCAGGATCGCCGCCGTCTGGGCCGGAACGTCGCGGGTCAGCGACTCCGCCAGGTCGTCGCCGGTGCAGAAGGCGCCGTGGCGTCCGGTCAGCACGACGGCCCGGACGGCGGGATCGGCCTCGACCGCCGCGAAGGCGTCCAGCAGGCGCGCGCGCTCGGCCATGGCCAGCACATTGGCCGGCGCGACGTCCAGTTCGACGACGGCGATCGCGGGCTCGGGATGGGAGAGATGGATCATGGCGCGCAGCGTGGCCCGCCCCGCCCGGCCCCGCAACCTTCCCCGCCGTCCGCGCCCTCGCCCCGCGTCATGTTGCGTCGCACAAAGATTCCGCTTGCCAGGCTTAGACACTTGTCCCAGCCTCGCGTCCGAGACCCAGAACAAATGGGCATGTCGAGCCGAGTTTGGCGCTCACGCGTTGTTGCAGCGCGGGACGAGCCGCCAGGGAACGGGGAGTGAGATGACGACCGCGACGCCAATGGCGACCGAAGACGCGCCTGTCCTGAAGGACCTCTACGAGATCGGCGAGATCCCGCCGCCCTTCCACGTGCCCAAGACGATGTACGCCTGGAGCATCCGCAAGGACCGGCACGGCAAGCCCTCGACCGCCATGCAGGTCGAGGTCGTGCCGGTCTGGGAGATCGGCGAGGACGAGGTGCTGGTCCTGGTGATGGCCGCCGGCGTCAACTACAACGGCGTCTGGGCCGCGCTGGGCGAGCCGATCAGCCCGCTGGACGGCCACAAGCAGCCCTACCACATCGCCGGCTCCGACGCCTCGGGCATCGTCTGGAAGGTCGGCTCGAAGGTGAAGCGGTGGAAGCCGGGCGACGAGGTCGTCATCCACTGCAATCAGGACGACGGCGACGACGAGGAGTGCAACGGCGGCGACCCGATGTTCTCGTCCAGCCAGCGCATCTGGGGCTATGAGACGCCGGACGGCAGCTTCGCCCAGTTCTGCCGCGTGCAATCCCGACAATTGCTGCCGCGCCCCAAGCACCTGACCTGGGAAGAGTCGGCCTGCTACACCCTGACGCTCGCCACCGCCTACCGGATGCTGTTCGGCCACAAGCCGCATGAGCTGAAGCCCGGCCAGAACGTGCTGGTCTGGGGCGCGTCGGGGGGCCTCGGCGTCTTCGCCGTGCAGCTGGCCGCCGTGGCCGGCGCCAACGCCATCGGCGTGGTCTCCAGCGAGGACAAGCGCGAGTTCGTGCTGTCGATGGGCGCCAAGGACGTCCTGAACCGCAACGACTTCAACTGCTGGGGCCAGCTGCCCAAGGTCAACGGACCCGAGTTCGGCGACTACATGAAGGAGACGCGCAAGTTCGGTAAGGCCATCTGGCAGATCACCGGCAATCGCGACGTCGACCTGGTGTTCGAACATCCCGGCGAGGCGACGTTCCCGGTCTCGGTGTTCCTGGTCAAGCGCGGCGGCATGGTGGCCATCTGCGCCGGCACCTCGGGCTTCAACCTGACCATGGACGCCCGCTTCCTGTGGATGCGCCAAAAGCGCGTCCAAGGCAGCCACTTCGCCAACCTGATGCAGGCCAGCGCCGCCAACCAACTGGTCATCGACCGCCGCGTCGACCCGTGCCTGTCGGAAGTCTTCCCCTGGAAGGACATCCCCGCCGCGCACGAGAAGATGCTGGCCAACCAGCACCTGCCCGGCAACATGGGCGTGCTGGTCTGCGCCCAGCGTCCGGGCCTGCGGACGTTCGAGGAAGTGCAGGAGCTGAGCGGGGGGCTCTGACCGCCCGCCCGGCGCTGTCGAATTCGGCTTTTCGAACGCCGCGCGCTGGACTTTTATAGGGCCGCGACCGGGCTTCGAGCGCGGCCCTGTATCCGCCGGGGGGCGATCCGACATGACCATCCAGACCCGCGCGCTG
The DNA here is from genome assembly GCF_012184455.1 of Caulobacter sp. SSI4214. NCBI lineage: Bacteria > Pseudomonadati > Pseudomonadota > Alphaproteobacteria > Caulobacterales > Caulobacteraceae > Caulobacter > Caulobacter sp. SSI4214. The sequence goes on from NZ_SZWJ01000060.1 coordinate 20,065, forward strand.
GGCCGCGCGCCCGCGCCCTTCGCGCCGCGCCATGCCGCCGACGCCTGGTTCTTCCCGGCCATGACCGCCCTGGTCTGGCTGGGCGTGATCGCCGGCTTTGGCGGCGAGATGTGGCGACTGTCCAAGGCCGGACAGCTCTCCTACCCCCTGATCGTCCACGTCCACGCGGCGGTCTTCACCGGCTGGCTCGTACTGTTCACCGCCCAGGTGGCGCTGGTCCGGCGAGGCCAGGTCGCGCTGCATCGCCGGCTGGGCATGATCGGCATGGGCGTGGCGGCCGTGATGACGGCGCTGGGACCGCTTACGGCCTTCTACGTGCAGGCCCACGCCCTGGGCACGCCCAAGAGCGACCCGCCGTTTCTGGCCGTTCCGCTGAGCGACATCCTCAGCTTCGCCGGCCTGATTCTGGCCGGCTACCGCTTCCGAAGCGACCCCGCCGCCCACAAGCGCCTGATGCTGCTGGCCACGATCGCCGTGGCCGACGCCGGCTTTGGCCGATGGACCCTGGCCCTGTTCGGCGACTGGGTGATGCGGACCCTCGGCGCGGGCTTCGTCGGCTCCCTGGCCGTCGGCAACAGCCTGAGCATCCCCGCCCTGCTGGCGGTCCCGATCCACGACCTCGTCACGCGGGGCCGCGTCCGTCCGGTGGTGGCGATCGCCACGGCCTGGGCGGTCGGCTGGCAGGTGCTGGCCACCGCGCTTTACCTTCAACCGGGCTGGGTGGCGCTCACCAAGCGCTTCGTGACCTGGCTGGCCACGCTGTAGACGCCCCACCCACGCGCACCGCTCCCAAAACGAAGAACCCCCGCCGGCGGGGCCGACGGGGGTGCTTGGTAGGCGCTAAGCGCTAAGCGCTTAAGCTTACGCGCCGCCCGGGAAGCGGAAGGGAACCTTCACCGCGCCGCTCTTGGCGCCCATGGGCAGCTTCTCGGCGATGCACATGGCGGCCTTGTCGAAGCCCTTGCCGGCGGCGCTGTTGTCGACGACCTTGCAGCCCGACAGCTTGCCGTCGGCGGCGTTGCATTCCAGCATCACCTGCGCGGCGTCATGCGTATTGGCGAACTGCTGGAGGCAGCGGCCCATCTGGTCTTCGAAACCGCCGGCGGCCGAAGCGGCCTGAGCGACGAAGAAGCTGCCGGCGAGACCCGCGGCGATCGCGATCGAGAATTTCATTAGCCCCAACACCCTTCTGGTGAACAAAACTGATGGGACTGTTCTCGCAGGAAGGTCCTAAGGAACGCCCAAGCTTCGCGGTTAATCATTTCCAAAAATGATTAACGCCGGCAGGGTTTGGTTAAGGTGGACAGGGCCAGCGGAAGCGGTGGGCGACGCCTAAGACTCGACGGTCTCGGTCATTTCGCCCTGACCGAGGATACTGGCGTCGACCGTCACGACCTTTGAGAATTCCCGGCCATCCGACATCAGTAATTGGACATCATAGATACGACTGGAGGGGATACCGGGCTGGCCACTGAACCGGGTCCCGCGTCTTTGGATGCTCAGGACCTGGGTATTCGGTCCGCCGAGGTTCTCCAAACGCTCGTACCGGGCCTTGATCCGCGCGAGATCGGATGGCGAGGCCGTGAAGGCCACCCACAAGGGGGGACCAACAAAGAGCGCGATCGCGAAGATGGCGATCAACGCAACAGCGAGCCAATCCTGTGGGGATATTGCGGTCATGACGCCAAGCAGCCCGTCGCCGCCCTGGTCGAGGGAAATATGGCGGCGTTTTGATCGGATGCGGCGCCCAACTTCTCGGCCTCCACTATTCGGTCGGGGCGCGATCGCGCGGCCAAGGCGCGAACGCGAAGATCCAAAAGCAGATGAAATTGACCAGCGGGATAAGCGCCAGCAGCGTGAGCCAGCGGCTGTATCCCACCCGCTTCAGGATTTGGGAGATCGGAACGACATAGAGCGCGACGACCGTGATGAGTACGATCCAATGAATAAAACCAATTCCCCCCACGCGCGCCCTCCAGTTGCATGGAATTGCTCCCGCGACCCTAGCTCAGCCTTTCGGGCGGCGCCATCGCCCTAAAGCCGCCCCCGCCCGCTCTTGCGCCGGTCCAGCCCCCGGGGCTCCGGCTCCGACGCCGCCTCGACGAGCGCCGCGAAGCTTCCGCCCGCCGGCCCCGCCTTCTTCAGGCCGGTAATCGCCGCGACCTTGCGCGCGGCCGCCGCCAGTTCGCCGCAGAGGCGGACCTTGTCGCGGGCCTTGCGGATCACGGCGGGGTCGTCGCTGGCCTCGATCGCGGCCCACAGCGCGTCGATCTTGGCCATCAGCTTGGCCTGGGTGCGGGCGGACCAGTCTTGGACGGCGGATTGGGTCATGCGCATCAGCATGGGGCCAAGCCGGAGGGGGAGGACAAGAAACCTGCGTTTTTCCTCAGGGCGCTGATTTTGCTGGGGTCGGCGCCAGAGAGCACGGGGATTGGCGCGCCATTTCCCCTCTCCCCTTGCGGGAGAGGGTGGCCTGCGAAGCAGGTCGGGTGAGGGGTCGCGCGGGTCTCTCCGACAGGTCCTTCAACCCCTCATCCGACCCTTCGGGCCACCTTCTCCCGCAAGGGGAGAAGGAAACCACCCTGTGGATAACTCTAACGCTCAATAACGAGATTGCCGCGTATCGAAATTCGACGCACAGTCCTCCAAACAGGCGAAAGTCCGGGAGGTTTCGATGGGTGTCGGGGGCAAGGTCGCGCTGACCGCCGTGGGTCTGGTGGTGGCCGTGACGGCCGCGGTGACGGTGCGGACGGTGTCGTTCAAGGCGCCGGCCCAGGTCGATGTCGGGGCGGTCAAGCTGGCCTCGGCCCGGCCGATCGACGTCAACAAGGCCGCCGAGCATCTGGCGCAGGCCGTGCGCTTCCAGACCGTCAGCCACCAGGACCGCGCCGAGGACCAGCCGGCCGAGTGGGACAAGCTGCACGCCTGGCTGCAAACCACCTATCCCAACGCCCACAAGGTGATGACCCGCGAGATCGTCGCCGAGCAATCGCTGGTCTACACCTGGCCGGGCTCGAACCCGGCGCTGGCGCCGATCATCCTGATGGCCCACCAGGACGTGGTGCCGGTGACGCCGGGCACCGAAGGCCAGTGGACCCATCCGCCGTTCGACGGCGTCATCGCCGACGGCGCGGTCTGGGGCCGGGGCTCGATCGACGACAAGGGCTCGCTGGTCACGCTGTTCGAGGCGCTGGACGCGGTCGCCGCCAGCGGCTTCAAGCCGACCCGGACGATCATCGTGGTCAGCGGCCAGGACGAGGAGGTGCGCGGCGTCGGGGCCCGCGCCGCCGCGGCCCTGTTGAAGTCGCGCGGGATCAAGGCCCAGTTCACCCTCGACGAGGGCATGGTGGTGGTCGAGGACCATCCGGTGACCGGCAAGCCCACCGCGATCATCGGCACGGCCGAGAAGGGCTATGCGACGATGAAGATCGTGGCGCCGGCGGCGGGCGGCCACTCGTCGGCCCCGCCGGCCGACGGCGGCGGCGTCGTCACCCTGTCGCGCGCGGTGGCGGCGATCAACGACCACCCGTTCCCGATGAAGTTCCAAGGCCCCGGCGCCGACATGCTGAAGGCCATCGCCCCGCACGCCAGCCCGGTGGTCAAGGTGTTCGCCGCCAACACCTGGCTGTTCTCGCCGCTGCTGGTGAAGGTCACCGCCAAGACCCCGGCCGGGGCCTCGATGCTGCACACCACCATCGCCCCGACCATGCTGAAGGGCTCGCCGAAGGAGAACGTGCTGCCCCAGGACGCCACCGCCTGGATCAACTATCGCATCGCGCCGGGCGACAGCTCGGCCAAGGTGATGGCCCAGGCCCAGGGCGCGGTCGGCAAGCTGCCGGTCAAGCTGTCGTGGACCAAGACCCCGGACGAGCCTTCGGCGGTGTCCTCCACCAGCTCCGACGCCTGGAAGACCCTGGCCGCCCTGGCCGGCGACGAGAGCAAGGCCCCGGTCGTGCCGGGCCTGGTCACCGCCGGCACCGACAGCCGCTACCTGGCGCCGGTCTCGACCGACGTCTACCGCTTCCAGCCGCTGTTCCTGAAGGTCGACGAGACCAAGATCATCCACGGCACGAACGAGCACATCAGCCTGGAGAATGTCGGCCGCATGGTGCGGTTCTACCAGCGGCTCGTGGAGACGGCGGGGTCGCGGTAGGGATTTGAAAGCCCCTATTCCCTTTCCATCGTCGTTCCGCGCCTGAAGACCGGGATGGAACGGGCAACGCCGCGCCTGGACGCCGGAAGCGGACATCCGCACGAGCTGCTCGGGGTGGTGAGCCGACGTTGGCTCTCCCCTTTCAGAAATTAGGATTCTTCTCGATGAAGTGCGTGATCGCTTCGGCGATCGTCGACTTCCAATCATCCGGTTGCGTTGGAAGTTCGTTGAGAAAATGCTCCAGCATGGCCTGAGGGGCGATCAGTTCATCTGAACCGACTTGCTCTTCGTCGCCGACACAGTTGGCGAAGGCGATCCAAACCGCAGCTGTTTTCAAATCGCGGAAGCCAACATAACGGAAAGCCACGCCTTCACCCGCGCGAGCCCAGACTGCGATCTCTTCAAACATTCGTCGCTCCTAACGCCGGGGTCTTGGTAGCTGACATGACGAAAGCCGGCCATGGGTGGATGGCGGACTTTAGGGTCCTAGTATTCGATGCGGCCGAGTGAGCAGTTTCGCCACAGGCTTTCGGCGCAGCGTCGCGCATAGACTCGGCTATCCTCGATGGCGAAGCCAGATCGCAGGACCAACCCATAAAGCCCATTACCGACTACGGTTGTGGTGTGCAGCAGCCGATCGATCTGGCCTGCGCGCAATCGCACCGGATCGACCGTGAGGTTATGGGCGATGTTTCGATGTCGAAACTCCGCTAGGGCGACGCGGCGGGCAGAGTTCATCGCCTTGATCCCAAGTAGCAGGCCTTGGCGCGCGTCGCGATGGAATCCAGATCGCGTTGTGTCGCGGGCGGCTCGGGCTAATGGGCGAGCGAATAGCGCTGCAAGTTCTGGATCCGACTCATCGATTATGCCCGCCTCTTCGGCACGCCGCTGCAGGAGGCGTCGCTTATACAGGGCGCGCAGAACCTCTAAATCCCCGACCAGGGCGATGACCGTAGGGATGCTAAGCCTATCAGCCTTCGGCCCATCCCAAAGCGCCGCGAGCCGGATGATCTCGTAATTTTGAACGCAGCGCTGAAGATTAGTGAATGAGTGGGCTGCATGAGACGGCGGCAATTGCGATGAGAGTCGATCTGAACGGACGATAATCCGGCTATTCTCGTGCGTCTTGCAGACGTCGATTATGTAATCCCAGAGGCCTCGGACCTTCTCTTCTGCCAACGCGATACGTTCGTTGACAGGACGTTTTCGGAGCTTGCGAACATAGTTCTGTTCGGACTGGGAGAACACGGCAGAAAGCTCCAATTAAAGGCCGCAAGCTGACTCGCGGTCACCGCCACGAACCCATTCAACCGGTATCATGCAGCTGGACGCCTGGAAGCAGATGCCACCAACTTCCGCGAAGGGTCGCGCGCCGTCCTCAGCACGGTGGCAGAATCCAGACATTTAAATCGTCGCCGCGAACAATTTTGGTGCGTCGATCATAGCCATCCGCGCGGCGGGAAAGACGGTGGTGATTGGCCTGGC
>NZ_SZWJ01000061.1:0-25355 GCF_012184455.1 Caulobacter sp. SSI4214
GCGCCGCCGCGCGCTCTGCCGCGAAGCCTCTACGACATCACCCCGACGCCGCCGGCCTATCCGTCCGCGCCCGAGGCGCAGCCCGCGCGGCAGGTCGCCTCGCAGTCCGGCCAGCTGACGGCCCGCACCTATTCCGTCGGCCGGCAGTTCGGGATGCAGCCGGACCCCATACCCGCCGCGGGCCCTTCGCGATTGGTCCTGATCGCCGATCCAGGCGGCGCCACGAGGGGCGCGTCGGAGGACGGCCCGCGCGACGACCGCGACTGGCCAGCCAAGAGCGAAAAGGATGGCCCGCAATGAGCGCTCTGCCGATGACCACGCCACAAGAGACCATTCCGTCGCGCCTGTACGACCTGATCGCCCTGGCCAACGAACCGTCCAGCATCAAGCGTCGCGAACTCCTGCGCGGCGTCACCGACCTTTTCTTCCAGGGCGACAATCACAACCCGGTCGAGATGGGCCTGTTCGACGATGTCATGAGCCAATTGGCCGGCGACATGGAAGAAGCGGTCAAGGCCGAGCTGGCCCAACGCCTGAGTGAGGCGCCCTCCGCCCCTCGCGGCCTCTCCCGCGCCCTGGCCTCGGATTCGATCGCCGTGGCCGAGCCGATCCTGCGCGGCTCCAACACCCTGACCGACGATGACCTGCTGCACGTGGCCCGCACCCAGGGCCAGGATCATCTGCGCGCCATCTCCCAGCGGACCAGCGTCTCCAGCGTCGTGTCCGACGTGATCGTGGAGCGCGGCGACGACCACACCCTGGGCGTCCTGCTCCGTAACGAGGGCGCGGTGCTCTCCCGCGCCGCCCACGAAACCGTCGTGGACCGCGCCGCCGCCAATCCGGCCCTTCACGAGGCGGTCATCGACCGACACAGCCTGCCGGTCGACCTGCTCAACGAAATGTATTTCATGGTCGAGGCGCGTCTTCGCGACCGGATCATGGAAAAGAACGCCGAAATGGACCCGGCGGTGCTTGAGGCGGCGCTCTCCGCCGGCCGCAAGCGGGTCGCCGCCCAGGACGGCGCCTTGCCGCCCGACTTCGCCGACGCCGAGAAGGAATTCCGCGCCCTGCGCGCCAAGACGCAGATCTCGCCGCAGCTGCTGGCCAACATGCTGCGCGGCAAGAAGACGACGCTGTTCCTGGTCGCCCTGTCCGACCTGGCCGATGTCGACTTCCACACCGCCCGCAAGATTCTGGAGCGGCGCGAAATGGACGCCCTGGCGGTGATCTGCAAGGCGGCCGACTTCGACCGCTCGCTGTTCCTGACCTTCGCTCTCCTGATCCTCGAACCCTCGGACCAGGTGATGGTCAAGGCCAAGATCTATGGCGAGCTGTACGCCGCCTTGCCGCGCGACGCGGCCCTGCGCACCATCCGCTTCTGGCGCCTGCGTCGCAACACGGGCGATGTCGCCGCCGCCTGACACCGCGACGGATAGGGCTTAAAGCCGCCCTCCTCACGCCTTGCGTGCGCCACGCCGGACGGTCAAGGTGCGCGCCTTGTCTACTCCTGCCCTGGATTCTCGATGATCAGCGCTTCGCGCTTGGCGCTCGTCGCCGCCGCCGGCTTTTCGCTCGCCGCCTGCTCCCATCTTCCCAAGCCCGCCATGCCCTTCGTCAGGAAGGGTGAGACCTCGGCGCCGGCGCCCAGAATTCCCGAAGCCCCGCCCGTCGCGGGTCCCAAGCTGGCCGCGTTGAAGCCGGGTCATTGGGCCCAGGAACTGTCGGATCTGGCGCCCGATCCGGCCTGGCGCTTCGGCGTGCTGCCCAATGGGATGCGCTACGCCATCCGCAAGAACGCCACCCCGCCGGGCCAGGCGTCCCTGCGCCTGTGGTTCGGCGCCGGTTCGATGATGGAGGCCGACGACCAGCAAGGCCTGGCCCACTTCCTGGAGCACATGGCCTTCAACGGCTCCAAGAACGTGCCCGAAGGCGAGATGGTCAAGATCCTGGAGCGCCACGGCCTGGCCTTCGGCGCCGACACCAACGCCCAGACCAGCTTCGACGAGACCACCTATCAGCTGGACCTGCCCAAGACCGACAACGATACGGTCGACGCCACCCTGATGCTGCTGCGCGAGGCGGCCGGCGAGCTGACCATCGCTCCGGACGCCGTCGATCGCGAGCGCGGCGTGGTGCTGTCGGAGGAGCGCACTCGCGACACCCCCGGCTATCGCGTCGCCATCCAGACTCTGTCGGCGCAGATGGAAGGCCAGCTGCCGCCCAAGCGCATCCCGATCGGCAAGACCGACATCCTCAAGACCGCTCCCGCCCAGAAGATCCGGGACTTCTACGAGGCCTACTACCGCCCCGAACGCGCGGTGCTGGTGGCCGTCGGCGATTTCGACGTCGACGCCATGGAGGCCAAGATCAAGGCCAAGTTCGGCGACTGGGCCGGCAAGGGCCAGCCGGGCAAGGACCCCGACGTCGGCCCGGTGATGAAGCGCGGCGAGACCGCCAAGCTGATCGTTCAGGCCGGCGCGCCTTGGTCGGTGCAGATGACCTGGCTGCGCAAGCCCGACGGCTTGATCGAGACCAAGGCCCTGGACGAGCGAGACACGCTGGAGAACCTGGCGTTCGCGGTGCTGAACCGTCGCCTGCAGGCCATCGGCCGCTCGGCGGAGCCGCCCTTCATCGCCGGCGGAGCCTTCAAGGGCGACCAATATGGCGCGGTGCGCGTCACCACCTTCGGCGCCACGGCGCAGCCCGGCCAATGGAAGCAGGCGATCTCCGCCCTCGACGCCGAGCAGCGCCGCGCGGTGCAGTACGGCGTGCGCCAGGACGAGCTGGATCGCGAGATCGCCAACATGCGCGCCGGCCTCGTGGCCGCCGTCGCGGGCGAGGCGACCCAACGCACGCCGGCCCTGGCCAACCAACTGGTCGGCACGCTGAACGACGGCGAGGTCGTCACCTCGCCCAGCCAGAACCTCGCCGCCTTCGACCAGATCGTGAAGGGCCTGACGCCAGAGCGCGTCTCGGGGGTGCTCAAGAGCGCCTTCGCCGGCTCCGGCCCCCTGATCGTCGTGGCCGCGCCCGAAAACATCGAAGGCGGCGAACCGGCGATCCTGAAGGCCTATGACGAGGTCAAGGCCCAGCCCGTGACCCCGCCCGCCGCGCCGGGCGTGACCGTTTGGCCCTATTCCAGCTTCGGTCCGACCGGCGAGGTGGTCGAGCGCAAGGAGGTCACCGACCTCGACACCGTCTTCGTGCGCTTCGCCAACGGCGTGAAGCTGACGGTCAAGCCGACCAAGTTCCGCGACGACCAGATCCTGGTGAAGGTCCGCACCGGACACGGTCTGCTGGACCTGCCGTCCGATCAGCAAAGCCCGCTCTGGTCGGGCGCGGCCCTGGTCGAGGGCGGCCTCAAGCAGATCAGCGCCCAGGACATGGAGCGCGTCTTGACCGGCAAGATCATCGGGGCCTCGCTGGGGGTCGAGGATGACGCCTTCGTCCTGAACGGCCGCACCCGTCCGCAGGATTTGGAGACGGAGATGCAGGTGCTGGCCGCCTACGCCACCGAACCCGGTTGGCGCCCCGAGGCCTTCAATCGCGTCAAGACCAGCTATGGGACCCTGCACGACCAATTGCAGACCACGACCGGGGGCGTGCTGGGCCGCGACCTGGGCGGACTGATGCACGTCGGCGACAAGCGCTGGACCTTCCCCTCGCGCGAGCAGATCGCCGATACGTCGCTGGACCAGCTGAAAGCCGCCGTCGCCGAGCCGCTGGGCAAGGGAAACCTGGAGATCGTCATCGTCGGCGACACCACGGTCGAGAAGGCCATCGCCGCGGTGGCCGACACCTTCGGCGCCCTGCCGGCCCGTCCCGGCGAGCCCGAGCGGCCCGACGCCCGCAAAGCGCCGTTCCCCGAGCCGTCGAAGACGCCGGTCGTCCTGACCCACAAGGGACGAGCCGATCAAGGCGCGCTGTTCATGACCTGGCGGACGGACGACCTCTTCGCCAATCTGCAGCGCTCGCGAGATGTCTCGATCCTGGGCCAGGTGCTGCAGCTGCGCCTGATCGACGAACTGCGCGAAAAGCAGGGCGCGACCTACTCGCCCAACGCCTCGTCGACGGCCAGCGTCGTGTTCAAGAACTGGGGCTATCTGGCCGTGAGCCTCGAGGTTCCGCCCGAGAAGCTGGACGGGGCTGTCGAGTCGATCCGCAAGATCGCCGCCGACCTGCGCGAACACCCGATCAGCGCCGACGAGCTGGAGCGGGCCAAGAAGCCGCGCATCGACTCGATCGAGAAGGCGCGCGTAACCAACGAATACTGGGCCGGCGTCCTGTCGGGCGCTCAGGACGACCCGCGCCTGCTGGACGCCACCCGCTCGGTGCTGGCCGGCCTGTCGCGCGTGACGCCCGAGGACGTCCAGAAGGCGGCCAGGACCTATCTGGGCGACGACAAGTCATGGCTCCTGCTGGTGAAGCCGGAAGCGGCGGCCACGGCGGCGGCGAAGTAAAAAAAGAAGGCCCCGCCAACCGGCGGGGCCTTTTGCTTTCTATCTACCGACTATCTACCGACTTCCCCGGCGAAAGCCGGGGTCCAGATGGACGAGCGAGAGGTGGGTCTAGAAGCTCCGAGCCTCTCCAATGATCCCCGGCGCCTTGAGATCTGGATCCCGGCTTTCGCCGGGAAGATCGGGGTTTGTGCGTCCTAGTAGACCACCCCGCCCACGCCGCCATCCAGGCTGAAGCTGGTGGAGAGGCTCTGGCGCTCCTGCACCGTCTCCTCGCGATACGCGGTGTAGGTCTCGGTGGTGATGATCGTCAGGATCTTCACGCCGGCCCCGAAGCGACGCAGCAGCGAGCGTTCGTTGCAGTCACGGGCCGGACGCTGCGGACGGCAGGCGATGCTGGCTTGGCCCTGGCCGGCGCCCGGCGTGTGGTACAGCGCTTCGTTCTTCTGGCAGATGAAGGTCTGGCCGGCGCCGCCGGTCGAGATGTCGACCTGTCCCGCGTAGTCGGCGATCACATACTGCATCCGCGCTCCGGCGATGCAGCGATAGAGCTCGCCGTCATAGGCGTCGTCGATGTCGCGATCGGGCGTCACCTGCGAGGCCGGGTGCGGCACGTCGCGGTCGTCCAGGCAGACGGCGCGGATGATCACCCGGCGCGTGCGGCTGCGGGTGGCCTGATAGGCGTCGCGACGCAGTTGCCCGCCGCCCTCGACGTTCAGGCCTTGGATATAGCCGGTCGCCATCGGGCCGGAATAATAGCCCCCGTGGGTCCCGCCGCCGTAATAGATGCTCGTGCCGCCGCCCGCGCCGGCGCCCGCCGATGACCCCGCGTTCGCGCTGGCGGAGCCGCTGGCCGAGGCGTTGGCATTGGCGTTCACATTGACGTTGGTGTTGGCGTTGACGACCACCGTCGCGCCGATGTTCACGTTGACGCCCGGAATATTGACGTTGTGACCGCCTCCCCCGCAGCAGTTGCCGGGCGGCCTGGGCGGGGGCGGAGGCGGGGCGCAGCAATTGCTCGGCGGCTTGACGCAGTTGCAGTCGCCCGCCAGGGCCACGCCGCCGAAAAGGGCGCCCGCCAGCAGCGCCCCAACGGCGATCAGCCAGGTCCGCAAGGTCAATTTCGGCGCCCTCATCGCGGCGTTTCCCTTCACATCGGGTCGTTCCGCTTTTCGTTAAGCAAGAATCGGGCCGAGGCGCCGTCCCGGCCGGCCTGCGCCAGAATGGGACGGTCGAGCCTCTGGCCCGGTTCTCCCAGCAAGCTCCGTGCGGTCGAAAACAGCCGCGAAGAGCCCGCCAGGGGACGACGATGTTCCATCCAAGCACGGAACGGTTGATAGACTATTGGCGCGACAAGAAGGGCGGATCCGCCCTGCCCAGCCGCGCGGACATCAATCCGGCGGAGTTCCTGGAACTGCTGCCGCAGGTGTTCATCCTGGGCCGGGACGGCGGCAAGCTGCCCTTCCGCCTGGCTGGAGGTTTCGTCTCCGAGCTGCACGCTCGCGACCTGCGCGGTCAGGACGCCCTGTCGCTGTGGGCCCTGGCCCATCGCCTGGAGCTGAAGAGCGCCCTGGACGTGGCCCGCAAGCGCCGCACGCCGGTGGTGGTCACCGCCGACATTCGCTCGCATGGCGTTCCCAGCGTCGGCATGGAGGTGCTGTTCGCGCCGCTGCGGGGGGCCTCGGGCGAGACCGATCGCTTTTTGGGCCTCTACCAGCCGATCGCCATGATGGCCCGCCTGATGGGCCGCCCCGCCTATGAGCTGGGCGTTCGCGAGATCCAGCCCCTTGGCGAGAGCAACGAGGACATGCCGCGCCTGCGCCTCGCCACGCTGGACGGGCGACGGATCGCTTAGAGCATCAAGCGGAAACCGGCTTTCCGTAAAAACGATGCGAAACAAAAACCTAGAGCGAAAGGCGTGGCTCCCGAAACGCGCATTTCGCTCTAGAACCCCAAACTCCGACTTCCCCGGCGAATGCCGGGGCCCAGATTCATCCGGAAAGATCGCGGCTGATCCGGGATACGCGGCTTGCCTTACCGTCAGGCGCTCGCGGGTTCGATCTGGATCCCGGCTTTCGCCGGGAAGGTCGAGAGAGAGAGAGAGAGAGAGACGCTACCGGCCCGCCGCATCGAGCTTGGCCCACACCTCACCCGGCAATTCCAGCCGGGCCGCGCCCATCAATTCGTCCAACTGCTCGACCGAGGTGGCGCTGGCCAGCGGCGCGGTGATCGCGGGATGGGCCATGATCCAGGCCAGGGCGATCTGGGCCTGGGACGCCCCGGCAGCCTCCGCCGCCTCGTCCAGCGCCGCCAGCACCGCCCGCCCCTTGTCGTTCCAGTAGTCGCGCCGGATGGTCGCCGCGCGCGCCTTACCCTCGAAGTCGTCCTCGGTCCGGTACTTGCCGCTGAGAAAGCCCGCGGCCAGACCATAGAAGGGGATGATCCCCAGCCCCTCGGCCTGGGTCAGTTCGGTCATCGCGCCCTCTACCTGATCACGGTCGACGAGATTGAACTTCGGCTGGATCGTCTCGTAACGCGCCAGCCCCTTGGCCTTCGACGTCTCCAGGCTCGACGCCAAGCGCTCCGGCGAGAAGTTCGAAGCGCCGATCGCCCGCACCTTGCCGGCCCTCGCCAGACGATCGAAGGCCTCGAGGGTCTCGTCCTGCGGGGCGTCGGCATCGTCGCGGTGCGACTGGTAGAGGTCGATATAGTCGGTCTGGAGGCGCTTTAGCGAACCCTCGACCGCCGCCTCGATATTGGCGGCCGACAGGCCCGGCTGCTTGGGCCACATCGCCACCTTGGTCAGGATCAGCACCTTGTCGCGCTTGCCCGACGCCTTGAGCCAACGGCCGATGACACCCTCCGACTCGCCGCCTTCGTGCCCGGGGACCCAGGCCGAATAGACGTCGGCGGTGTCGATGGCGTTGAAGCCGCCATCGACGAAGGCGTCCAGCAGGCGGTGCGAGGTCGCCTCGTCCGCCGTCCAGCCGAACACGTTGCCGCCGAACACCAGCGGCGCGGTCGAGAGGCCGGAGCGGCCGAGGGGACGATGGAGCATTCTTTAATCTCCTACTCCGCCGCCACCGCGCGGCCGTCCTCGAACACCGGCACATCCTGCGGCGCCAGGGTCGCCTTGCCGCGGATCAGGTCAGAGGCGCGCTCGGCGATCATGATAGTCGGGGCGTTGGTGTTGCCGCCGACCAGGGTCGGCATGACCGAGGCGTCGACGACGCGCAGACCGGCGATGCCCTGCACCCGCAGCTGGTCGTCGACCACCGCCAGCGGATCGCCGGCCACGCCCATGCGGCAGGTGCCCACCGGGTGATAGATCGTCTCGGCCTTGGCGCGGATCCAGGCGTCGAGGTCGCCATCGGTCTTCACGTCCGCGCCTGGGGCGTATTCGGCGTCGCGATAGGGGTCGAAGGCGGCCTGCGCCACGGTCTCGCGGGCGATGCGGACGCCCTCGCGGATGGCGCGACGGTCCTCGTCGGTGGACAGGTAGTTGGCCAGGATGGTCGGATCGGCGAACGGATCGGCCGAGCGCAGACCCACGTGACCGCGGCTCTCGGGCCGCAGCTGGCAGACGTGCAGGGTGAAGCCGTCCTTCTCGACCACGACCTTGCCGTGGTCCTGCATGATGGCCAGCACGCCGTGGATCTGCAGATCGGGCCGGTCGAGGTCGGGCCGGGACTTCAGGAAAGCCCCGCTTTCCAGGAACTGCTGCCGCCCCAGCCCCTTGCCGAAGATCATGTAGTTCAGGCCAACGCCCAGCTTGTTCAGGCCCTTGTTGGCCGAATAGGCGGTCTTGAGGTTCTTGGCGGTCCACGAGACGCAGACGTCCAGGTGGTCCTGCAGGTTGGCCCCGACGCCCTTGGCTTCGTGGATGACCTCGACGCCGTGCGGCTTCAGGTCGTCGGGCGCGCCGATCCCCGACAGCTGGAGGATCTGCGGCGACTGCACGGCGCCGGCGCTCAGCAGCACCTCGGCGTCGGCGTGGGCGATCCGCTTCTCGCCACCCTTGCCGACCACGTATTCGACGCCGATGGCGCGCCGCTTCTCGATGACGATCCGGGTCGTGCGCGCCTCGGTCACGCAGGTCAGGTTCGGACGCGACAGGGCCTGGGACAGGTACGCCATGGCCGCGCTCCAGCGCTGGCCGTCGCGGATCGTCAGGTCGTAGGGGCCGAAGCCCTCCTGCTGGAAGCCGTTGAAGTCGCGGGTCGTCTTGTGGCCCGCCTGGCGCCCCGCCTCGATCAGAGCGCCATAGAAGGGGCTATCGCTCTCGCCCTTCGACACGTGCAGCGGCCCCTGGTCGCCATGATAGGCGTCGCCGCCGCCGTGGTGATGCTCCGAGCGCTTGAAGTAGGGCAGCACGTCGGCATAGGACCAGCCGGTCAGACCCATCTGCCGCCACTGGTCGTAGTCGCGCGCGTGGCCGCGGATATAGATCATCCCATTGATGGCCGAGCTGCCGCCCAGCCCCTTGCCGCGCGGCCACCAGAGCTTGCGGTTGTTCAGGTGCGGCTCGGCCTCGGTCCAGAAACCCCAGTTCTGGTCGCCCTTGTCCTTGATCAGCTGGCCGACGCCCGCCGGCATCTTCACCAGGATCGAGGTATTCTTGCCGCCGGCCTCCAGCAGCAGGACCTTGATATTGGGGTCCTCGGTAAGCCGAGCCGCGAGCGTACAGCCGGCGGAACCGGCGCCGATGATGACGTAATCATAGCGTTCGCTGGCCATGGCCGGGACGCCCTCCCTCGAAGGTTATCATTGTTCAGGCAGAGAGTGATCCGGCTTTGGCCTCAACGCAAGGCGCCGGCATACCGGATGATCGCGGCCGGGCCGGTAAAAAGCCCGCGTTCCGGCGAGTTGCGCGTTCACACTCAACTCAAATCGCGGTAATGCTACCTATGGACGAACCTAGACCCGGTTCGCCCTCGCCGTCCCGTCGAGAGGCCGACGCCTCGCCCGGCGGGTCCTTCTCGCGTCGACGTGCCCTTCGCGCGAGAAGCGGGAGCGTCGCCCGCCCACCCCCCATGCGGCGGGCGGCGCTCCCAACGGGCCCCTAAGCCGCGCCTATCCCTCGACCGCCGTCAGCTCGCGAGCATAGCGCTTCCAGTTCTCGACATAGTGCAAGGCCGAGCCTTGCAGGACCTGAGCGTGATGTTCGGAAACCTCGCGCACCACCTTGCCCGGCGCGCCCATGACCATGGAATTGTCCGGAATCTCCTTGCCCTCGGTGATCAGGGCGCCCGCGCCGATCAGGCAGTTCCTTCCGATCTTGGCGCCGTTCAGCACCACCGCGCCGATTCCGATCAGCGAGCCGTCGCCGATCGCGCAGCCGTGCAGCATCACCATGTGACCAATGGTCACGTTCGCGCCGATGGTCAGCGGAAAGCCAAGATCAGTGTGGAGCACCGAACCGTCCTGAACGTTGCTGTTTTCGCCGATCGTGATCGGATCGTTGTCACCACGCACCACCGCGCCCCACCAGATACTAGCATTCTTCTTCAGAATTACATTCCCCATCACGCTGGCTGTTGGCGCGATCCAGTATTCGTCTTGCGACGGCAGCGTCGGCGCCACGGCGCCCAGGGAATAGACAGTCATCCGTATGCCTCGTTTTCTTGGGCGCCATTTTCAAATTAACGACCCCGAAACCATGTTCGGTCATTGTAGTCGTGCGATTCGAGAGGGAAACATTCCCTGGCGGGAACCATTATCCTCTTGGAACGGGTCGCGAGCGCTTTTGCTCGGGATCCCCCGCGATCGAAGACGAGGTGTCGCATTTGGCGTTTCGGCGTACAGCACCGCCTATCGCAAGCTCCACCGAGCCGCCGGGCCGCGCACCCGACTTCGTTTCTATTCAGCTCACCGACAAGGACGACGCCTCACGGGCTCGTCCTTTTTTCATGCCTGCATGGAGGCTTTGATGACCAAGCGAGCCCTGAAGCGGATGGCGCGCGAAGGCGCGTACGAGATGACCGGCCCGAGCGACGACGCCAAGGTGCGTCGCCTGCCGGTCGATCACCGCGGCGGGTGGTCCCCTCTTCCCCAGGATGGGGGCGCGAGGGGCGATAGTCGGGATCAGAGCTACCTCAAAACGATAAAACCGAAATCGCCCGGCCAGGCCCAGTTGATGGAAGCCATCGACGAGAAGAACCTGGTCATGGCCCTGGGGCCGGCCGGCACCGGCAAGACCTACATCGCCATCTCCAAGGCCGTCGAAGCCCTGGAAGCGGGCCGCGTCAGCCGCATCGTCCTGTCGCGTCCCGCCGTGGAGGCCGGCGAGTCGATCGGCTATCTGCCCGGCGACATGGAAGACAAGCTGGCGCCCTATCTGCGCCCGCTCTACGACGCCCTGACCGATCGCCTGTCGGTCAAGCGGATGCGCGCCCTGATGGCCGAGGGCGCGATCGAGATCGCTCCGGTCGGCTTCATGCGCGGCCGCACCCTGAACAACGCCTTCGTGGTGATCGACGAGGCCCAGAACTGCACCTACATGCAGCTGAAGATGCTGCTGACGCGCCTGGGCTGGCACTCGACCATGGTCGTCACCGGCGACCCCAACCAGTCGGACCTCTTGCCCGGCATCTCGGGCCTTGCCGAGGTGGCGAACAAGTTCGAAGCCGTGTCCAACATCGCCGTGGTCCGCCTGGCCGACCGCGACATCGTCCGCCATCCTCTGGTGGCCGAGATGCTGGGGGTTCTGTGATTTAGCGACAACGGTTTGAACTGAACACTTGAGTTAGGGGCGGTCGGGCGTGCAAGGTCCGGCCGCCTTAATACTTTTTTGGACATGTTCATGGCCGACTCGACCGCGCCGCGCACGGAATTGACCCTTCGCGGGATCATCCTCGGCGTTCTGATCACCCTCGTCTTCACGGCGGCCCAGGTCTATCTGGGCCTGAAGGTCGGTCTGACCTTCGCCACCTCGATCCCCGCCGCCGTCATCTCCATGGCCCTGCTGCGGGCGTTCAAGTCGGCGACCATCCAGGAAAACAATATCGTCCAGACGATCGCCTCGGCGGCGGGCACGCTGTCGTCGGTGATCTTCGTGCTGCCCGGCCTGCTGATGATCGGCTGGTGGGCGCATATTCCGTTCCTGCCCACCTTCGGCGCCTGCGCCGTCGGCGGCATTCTGGGCGTGATGTACACCATCCCGCTGCGCCGGGCTCTGGTGACCAATTCCGACCTTCCCTACCCCGAGGGCGTCGCCGCCGCCGAGGTGCTGAAGGTTGGCACGGGCTCGCGCGAAGGCGCCGCCGAGGGCAAGGCCGGCCTCGTCGCCGTCTGCCTGGGCACCATCGCCTCGGCCCTGTTCGCGGCGGTCGCCGCCGCCAAGATCTTCGCGGCCGAGGTCGCCGGCTACTTCAAGGTCGGCAAGGGCGCGACCGGCCTGGGCGCCTCCAGCTCGCTGGCGCTGATGGGCGCGGGTCACCTGATGGGCATCACCGTCGGCATCGCCATGTTCGCGGGTCTGGCCATCGCCTGGGGCGTGCTGGTGCCCATCATGACCACGATTCACCAGATCCCCGGCGCCGACGCGGGCAAGCACGCCCTGACCGTCTGGAAGACCGAGGTGCGCTTCATGGGCGCCGGCGTCATCGGCGCGGCCGCCATCTGGACCCTCGGCAAGCTGGTCGGCCCGATCTGGAGCGGTCTGGTCTCTTCGCTGGAAGCCGGCAAGGTCCGCAAGGCCGGCGGCGACGTCCCCCGCATCGAGCAGGACATGCCGATCACCATCGTCGGCCTGATCTCGCTGCTTCTGCTGGCCCCGGCCGGCTGGTTCCTGGCCCAGTTCCTGGTCGGCGGTCCCATCGCATCGGAAACCGCGCCACTGGTCGCCATCGGCATCGGCTACGTGCTGATCGCCGGTCTGCTGGCCGCCGCCGTCTGCGGCTACATGGCCGGCCTGATCGGTTCGTCGAACAGCCCCGTCTCGGGCATCGCCATCCTGACCGTGCTGGGCGCCTCGCTGATGGTCGGCGCGGTCGGTCGCGGCGTCATCGGCCCGGACGTCACCAAGGCCCTGGTCGCCTTCGCCCTTTATGTCACCACTGTCGTGCTGGCCGTGGCCGTGGTCGCCAACGACAACCTGCAGGACCTGAAGACGGGCCAGTTGGTCGACGCCACCCCGTGGAAGCAACAGGTCGGCCTGGTGATCGGCGTCGTCGCCGGCGCCGTGGTCATCCCCTTCGTGCTGGAGCTGCTGAACCTGTCGAACGGCTTCGCGGGCGCTCCGAACCTGAACGCCGTCGCCAAGGACCCGCTCGCGGCGCCCCAGGCGACCCTGATCTCGACCCTGGCCAAGGGCGTGCTGGGCGGCGACCTGAACTGGAGCCTGTTGGGGATCGGCGCCCTGATCGGCCTGGGCCTCGTCGCCATCGACGAGATTCTTCGCAAGACCAGCGCCGGCCGCTACAGCCTGCCCGCCCTGGGCGTGGGTCTGGCGATCTACCTGCCGAGCACCGTCACCGCCCCCGTGGTGGTCGGCGCGGTGATCGGCTGGGTCTACGAGAAGCTCGTCGACCGCGACAGCACCAGCGAGGCCGCCAAGCGGATCGGCGTGCTGATCGCCTCGGGCTTCATCGTCGGCGAGAGCCTGTTCAACGTCGCGCTCGCCGGACTGATCGTCCTCACGCAGAAGGGCGAGCCCCTGGCCGTTCCCTTCGCCCCGTCCGAGCACGTCGGCATGATCCTGGCCCTGATCGCCGCGGCGGTCATCGTGGCCTGGCTCTACAGCTGGGCGCGGTCGGCGGCGAAGAAGACGGCGGAGGCTTGATGACGGACTGGGCCGCCATCTACACGCCTTTGATCGGATCGAAGATCGAGGCGCTGAAATGGCGGCCCCTCACTAGCGACACGCCGACGCTCATCGCCGACTATGCTCGATCGAGCTTCAGCTTCACCGGCGCCGTCGAAGTCATCTTCAAGGGCGACCGCTCACTCTTCCTGACTTGGAAAATGGTAGCTGGGGTTTGCTTTCTAATCCCTTTGGCAGACCCGTTTTTGGAGTGGAGCGAGCACGCCCTCGATAGCGTCAGGACCTACTCGGATGACCCGTGGATCTCGCTCGATGGCTCCACGCTGGTCGAAGCGAGACTCTTCAGCCTGAAAGAGGATTTCAGTCCGCTCGGCGACCAATTAGACGCGTCGAAACATCCTTATGGGCGTCCCGTAGCGGCCGTTCGCCATGCGGTCGACACACGCGACGGGCCCTATTTCTTCTGGGTGGCG
Source organism: Caulobacter sp. SSI4214 (assembly GCF_012184455.1). Lineage (NCBI taxonomy): Bacteria > Pseudomonadati > Pseudomonadota > Alphaproteobacteria > Caulobacterales > Caulobacteraceae > Caulobacter > Caulobacter sp. SSI4214. Next base: position 13,695 of record NZ_SZWJ01000061.1, read on the forward strand.
GTCGGTAGTGGAAGCGGAGTAGCCGATCAAGACGACCTCTGGGTCGGCGCCGGGGCGGAACCGCCCAACATCGACGCCTTGATCGAATTGGACGTAATTGGCGGCGCCTAGACAGCCGCCAGGATCGTGAACACGACCTCCCGGCGCCCGCGATAGCCTAGCGACTCGTAAAGCCCGATCGCCGTCTTGTTGTCGGCGTAGCTGTGCAGGAACGCCTTTTCGCCGCGCGCCAGGATCTTGGCGGTCACCTCGCGCAGCAGGCGCGCCGCGTAGCCCTTGCCGCGATGGTCGGGATGCACGCAGACGCCGCTGGCCTCGGTGTAGCCGTCGGGCCGCATTCGCTCGCCGGCCATGGCCGCCAGTCGGCCGTCGACCCGGACGCCGATGAAGTCGCCCAGCTGGTGGGTGCGCGCGAAGAACGGGCCAGGTTTGGTCAGGGTCGCCAGGGCCAGCATCTCGGCGGCGTCGGCGTCGCCCAGCGACAGCATGTCGAAGGCGACGTCCCAGGCCGGGGCCACGCGCTCGGCGACCATCTGCAGGCAGACGGCGCTGGACACGACCTCGGTTCCGGGAACCGGCGGCGGCGCGCTGGGCTCGATCAGGCCCACGGTTCCGCGCGCCCGCGTCAACGCCCCCAGGTCGGCCAGGCTCTCGGGGCTCTCGTCCACGGTCCCGGCGAACAGGCCAAAGTCCGGATCCATCCTCAGAGCGCCGCCGTGGTGAACCGCCAAATGGCTTTGCCGGCCGGTCAGGGCGGAATAGGCGGGGCGGTCGAGGACGTGGGCGCTCATGCCGCCATTCAAGCGGGGCAATCGGCCGCGATCAACGCCTTGATCGCCCCCACCACCGCCAAGGCCGGTTTGTCGTCGCCGTCGAACATCTGGCTGGAGGTGAAGACGCCTTCGATCAGCAGCATCATGGCGTCGCCGAGGGCCTTGGGGTCCGAAGCGCCCATCTCGGTCGCCTTGGCGCGCAGGCGCTCGCGGAGCTCATGCTTATGCGCCTGGGCGACCTGGCGGCCAGCGTGCTGGCGGTCGGGATATTCCACGACGGCGTTGGAGAGGTTGCAGCCGCGATAGTCGTCGCCGCGCGAACGTCGGGCCAGGACCTCGAAATAGGCGATCATCTGCGCCTTGGGATCGTTCGGATGCAGGGCCTCGGCCGCCTCGAACCGCGCCCAGAAGCCGGTCTCCACCTCGCGCAACACGGCGGCGACCAGATCGTCCTTGGACTTGTAGCTGCGATACAGGCTGGGCTTGGTGACGCCGGCTCGGGTGACGATCTCGTCCACGCCCACGGCCCGAATGCCCTCTCGGTAGAACAGCTCGCGCGCCGTGTCGAAGATGCGTTCGGCGGCGCGTGGAGCGGGTCCGTAAGGGCCTTTGAGAATTTCTTCTGGCGTTCTGTCGGTCATGTCGCTTGACGATGTTACTTACCGGTACGTATGAAGCGAAACAACCCCGTACCGATCGGTTACATTCCGAAGGGATCGAGAGACGTCATGCCCGCCGCGAGCCGCCGCCCCTTCGGACAGAATTACGCCTTCGTCGTCGCCGGCGCCATTTTCCTCGCGCTGCTGGCGGCCGCCGGCCTGCGCGCCGCGCCCGGCGTGCTGATCCTGCCGCTGGAGAAGGCCTTCCACTGGGATCGCGCCTCGATCTCGACGGCGGCGGGCGTCGGCATCTTTCTCTATGGACTGACCGGTCCATTCGCGGCGGCGCTGATGCAATCGTTCGGCGTGCGGCGGACCGTGACCCTGGCCCTGCTGCTGATGTCCGTGTCGACGGGACTGTCAGCTTTCATGACGGCCTCCTGGCAGTATGTCGCCACCTGGGGCGTCCTGGCCGGGCTGGGCAGCGGCGCGGTGGCCATGGTGCTGGGCGCGACCGTGGTGAACCGCTGGTTCGTCGCCCAGCGCGGCCTGATGCTGGGTCTGCTGACCGCCTCGACGGCCACCGGCTCGCTGATCTTCCTCCCTGGCATGGCCTTCATCGCCGAGCACGGCGGCTGGAAGCCGGTCGTGATCACCGTCGCGCTCGCCTGCCTGATCCTGGCGCCGGTCATGTGGCTGCTGATCCCCGAGCGTCCGGCCGATGTCGGCCTCAAGCCCTATGGCGCGCCCGAAGACTATGTCCCGCCAGCGCCGATCCACGCGGGAGGCGCCCTGACCTATGCGTTCGGCGCCCTGGGACGCGCCGCCAGGACCCGAACCTTCTGGCTGCTGTTCCTGGGCTTCTTCATCTGCGGCCTGACCACCAACGGCCTGGTCGGCGTGCACATGATCGCCTTCTGTGGCGACCGAGGCCTGCCCGAGACCCGCGCCGCCGGCCTGCTGGCGCTGATGGGCCTGTTCGACCTGTTCGGCACCACCGCGTCTGGCTGGCTGACCGACCGCTACGACAGCCGAAAGCTGCTCTTCATGTATTACGTTCTGCGCGGCCTCTCGCTGATCTACCTGCCCTTTTCGGACTTCTCGATCGTCAGCCTGTCGGCCTTCGCGGTGTTCTACGGTCTGGACTGGATCGCCACCGTGCCGCCCACCGTGCGCCTGGCCACCGAGGCCTTCGGCGAGCGCGACGGTCCGATCGTGTTCGGCTGGATCGGCGCGGGCCACCAGCTGGGCGCGGCGACGGCGGCCATCGGCGCGGGGATCCTCCGCGCCAGCCAAGGCCAGTATGTGGAGGCCTTCATCATCGCGGGCTCGGCGGGCCTGGTCGCCGGCGTCGCTTCGCTGATGATCCGCCGCAGGACCGCCGCGGCGGTGGCCGTCCCAGCCTAGAGCGTGATAGCCGAAAGTGTGAGCGGTTTCGGCTATCACGCTCTAGTTGACGGCGAAACGGCGGCGGCGCGGACCTAAGCCCGCCTCCGCCGCCGTCTCTGTTTCAAGCCAGAAAGGCTGAAGGCCTACTCCAGGTCTTCGCCGAGGATCGCCATCTCGAACATGAACGAGCCGTCTTCGTCCTCATCCTGGAAGACGACCCCGATGAATTCGCCGGCCACCTCGACCTCGGCCGAGTCCTTCTGCTTGGGACGCGGCTTCACCTGGATGTGCGGATTGCCGAAGGTGCGCTTCAGGTGCTTTTCGATCTTGGCGACGGTCGTGGCGTCCACGGGGGGCCTCTTTCCTAGCTGAGCGCCCGGGAGCGCGTTGTCGGGGCGAAACTAGCGTCCGGTGCGGGCGGCGCAAGCGCTTCCGGCGGATGAGGTGTGGACGCTCCCTCCGCCAGCAGCCAATCGCGGAACAGGAGCGCCTGCTCGGACGCGTTCTCCCGGGGCGTCAGGGCCACGATCAGTGTCTGGCTGAAGGCGAAGCCCAACGGCGCCACGAGGCGTCCGCTGTCCAGGTCGCGCTGGGCGAAGGCCCACGGCGCGACCGCAACGCCCATGCCGGCGGCCGCCGCCTCCAGCATGTAGAAGAAATGGTCGAACTCCTGCTCGCGAGAAGCCGCAGGAAGGCCCTCTGCGCCGGTGTCGCGGATCCACTCGCTCCAGCTCTGCGGGTAGGTCCGCGTCTGCAGCCGGGGCGCGGCGCAGACGCTCTGAAAATCTGCGACGCCCCTGGCCGCCAGCTCCGGGGCCATCACCGGGCCATGGTAGTGACGCATGAACGGGACGGCTGTGGAGTCCTGATAGTCCTGGTCCCCCGGCCATCGCATCCGGATCGCCAGGTCGATGCCGTCGCCCTTGAAATCGAACGGCCCGTTGGATTCGGCGACCCGCACCGGCACCTCGGGATGCGCCGCCTGGAAGCCCGGCAGGCGTGGGATCAGCCATTTCATGGCGAAGGTCGGCATGCACGAGACGACCAGGGGCCTTGGCCCCGCCTCGGCCGGACGCGGCACGGCCGCTTCTATCTGGTCGAAAGCCGGCGACAGGGCCTGAGCCAGCTTCAGGCCCGCCTCCGTCATGCGCAGCCTGGAGCGGGGTCCTTCGGTCAGAGCCACCCCCAGATGCTCCTCCAACTGGCGGATCTGGCGGCTGACCGCGCCGTGGGTCACGCACAGCTCTTCGGCGGCCAGGGTCATGCGACCGTGCCGACCGAACGCCTCGAAGGCGCGCAGGGCGTTGAGCGGCGGCAGCTGTCGGCGGGCCATGTGAAGAAACCTCACAGAGACCTGTCCGATAAGTCGTTATTCGAAGCGGCGCAACAAAGGGATAGTCGCGCCCATGCCCGCGCCAGTCCCCAGACGCATCACCCTTCCCCAGGTCCTGACCCTGATGGCGATCTGGACCGCCGTGATCTACGGCCTGACCAGCGCCAAGCCACGCGCCGAACGGGAACGCATTTCGTTGAAAAGCAGGCCCGCCGCCGTCGCCTGCGCCAAGCAAGGCTGATCGAGCGGAACAAGATTGTGGAGAACCGACCCCAGATAAGGGTCGGGCCCCAGCGGCGTCTCGCGACTGGGGCCCGTGTCCGCCCACTAGGTCGGGGGGGCGTAGGGGGGCGGACCCTGCATTAACGTCACGGCTCGAAGGCGGTTCCGCGCTACTGGGAAGGCGTGAGCTTTATCTCGAAGATTTTCGGCCACAGCTTGCCGGTGACGAAAAGGCGGTCGCCCTTCGCGTCGTAGGCGATGCCGTTCAGCACGTCGTCGCCGTTGCCGCTGGCCCCCGCCGCCTTGGCCAAGCCCGCCAGCTCGATCCAGCCGGTGACCTGCCCCGTCGTCGGATTGATCCGGGCGATGCGCGTGGTCTGCCAGACATTGGCCAGCAGTTCGCCCTTCACATACTCCAGCTCGTTGAGATTGCGCACCGGCACGCCGTGGTCGGTCACCTCGATCCGGCCGGTCTCCTTCAGGGTGTCGGGATCCAGGAAACGGATGAACGAGGTGCCGTCGCTCATATACAGCCGCTTGTCGTCGCGGGTCAGGGCCCAGCCCTCGCCCGAATAGCTGAACTCGCCGATCTTCTCGAAGGTGTCGATGTCGTAGATGAAGCCGACCTCGTCGGTCCAGGTCAGCTCGTAGAGCCGCTTGCCCCAGTCCACGATGCCCTCGCCGAAATAGCGGCTGTCGACGATGCGTTCGGCCTCGGAGAAGCCCGTCTCCAGATTGACCTTGCGGATCAGCGACCGGCCCTTGAGGCCCGTGCTCTCGTACAGAAAGCCGTCGCGATAGAAGAGGCCCTCGGTGAAGGCCGTCGTGTCGTGGGGATAGGCCTTGACCAGCGTGTAGCCGCCGACCGGCGCGGACGCGGCCTGGGCGCAGCCGGTCAGGCCCGCCGGCGCGACCAAGCCCAGGCCAAGAACGACGGCCGCCAGCAGGCCGCCCAAGCTACGCCGAAGAAGGGTCACTCAGATCTCGTAGTTGTCGTGCGCATAGACGGTCTCGGCCAGGGTGTGATCCATGGTCTTGGCCGGCTCCTCGCAGGTTGGGCAGTTCACCAGGCGAGCCGGCACGCCGGCCGCCGTGCAGTGCGCGGGCACGGGACGCAGGACCACCGAGCCGGACGCCACCTTGGCGTAATCGCCGATGGTGATGTTGCCTAGCACCTTGGCCCCCGCGCCCAGGAGCACGCCATTGCCGATCTTGGGATGGCGGTCGCCGCGCTCGGCGCCGGTGCCGCCCAGGGTCACGCCGTGCAGCATCGAGACGTCGTCGCCGACCACCGCCGTCTCGCCGATGACGATGCCGGTGCCGTGGTCGATGAAGACGCCCTTGCCGATCCGCGCGGCCGGATTGACGTCGACCTGGAAGATCTCGCTGGCGCGGCTCTGCAGGTAGAAGGCCAGGGTCTCACGGCCCTGGTTCCACAGCCAGTGCGAGACGCGATGGGTCTGCAGGGCCAGGAAACCCTTGAAGAACAGGAACGGCTGGACGTAGCCCTTGCAGGCCGGATCGCGCTCGAACACCGCGCGCAGGTCGGCCTCGGCGGCTTTCACCAGGGACGGGTCGCTGTCGAAGGCGTCGGCGGCGAACTCGCGCGCCGTCATCGCCCGCATCTCCTGATCGCCCAGCTTGCGCGCCAGCTGGAACGTCAGAGCGTCGGCCAGGTTGTCATGGCTGAGGATCACCGCGTTGAGCAGCGAGGCCAGGGCCGGTTCGGCCTTGGCCGCATGCTCGGCCTGATTGCGCAGGGCGACCCATACGGGGGTGTCGGTATCCGACGTCACCACTTCGAGGTGCTTGGCCATCGGGCTCTCCCTTCCCAGCTGGCTTACTCATAGAGCATCTTCAATGAAGATGCTCCTACTCAGAGAATGAGAGCGGCCAGATCGGCCGGCAGTTCACCTCGGACCGCCATATGGTGTGTCCGGAGCAAGAGCGCCACCGTAATCGCGTCGGGCATATGGCCGGCCACCGCCGCGTCCAGCGCTTCGCCGAACGGAACGCGGGCCACGGCCAGGTCCTCGGTCTCGTCGGGCGCGGTCTGGGTCGGCGAAAGATCCATGGCCAGGAAGCCGTAGGCGACCTCGTCGGTGACCGAGTTGGAAAGCTCCATCCGCAGGATCTGGCGCCAGTCGGCGGCCTGGAGCCCCACCTCCTCGGCCAGTTCGCGCTTGGCGCCGTCCAGCGGGTCCTCGCCGCGCGGCGCGCCGCCCTCGGGGACTTCCCAGCTGTAGTTGGCCAGCGAGAAGCGGTTCTGGCCCACCAGGGTCACCGTGCCGTCCTCGTGCAGCGGCAGGACGCCGGTCGCCTGGTTCTTGAACCCGATCTTGCCGTACAGCGCAGGTCGACCGGTCGGCGCGATGGCCTGATACTCCGTGAGCGTGATCCACGGATTGTCGTAGACGACCTTGCTGGACGAGACGCCCCACGGCTTGCCGTGCGGCTTCAGCCAGGCGGGTTTGCGGTCTGGATCGTCGGACATCGGCGGCATACCTTGTCGCGGCCGGGCCTCGGCCATAGAGCATGAGGCTGAAAGTGGGAACCGGCTTCAGCTTATCTCACGCTCTAAACATTTGATTTAGAGCCTTTTTGACGCCTGAAATCGATTCCGATTTCAGGCTAAAGGCTCTAGGTGTGCGCCTTACAGTGTTTCGGAGAGATCGTCTTGGCCGGTTCCGTCCCCCCCGCCCCCGAGTTCGGCGAGACCCTGCCGCTCGAGGCTTCGCCCGAGGTCGTGACCTTCCTGGCCCGGCGCCGTTCGGCCAGCGCCATGAGCTTGGCCGCGCCCGGCCCCGATCCCGAACAGCTTTCCGAAATTCTGCGTCTGGCGGCTCGCGTGCCCGACCACGGCAAGCTGGCGCCCTGGCGGTTCGTGATCCTGCGCGGCGCGGCCAAGGACGTCTTCGCCGAGCGGATCACCGCCCTGGCCGACAACCAGGCCAACCCGGCCAAGGCCAACGCCGCGCTGCGCAAGCTGACCCGTCCGCCGGTGTGCGTGGCGGTGATCTCGCGCTTCATCCCCGGCGACATTCCCGAATGGGAGCAGCGCCAGAGCGCCGCGGCGGTCTGTCATCAGATGCTGCTGGCCGCTTCCGCGCTCGGCTGGGGCGCCAACTGGATCACCGACTGGTACAGCTACGATCCCCGCGCCACGGCCATTCTGGGCCTTGCGCCGGACGAGAAGGTGGCGGGCTTTGTCTATCTCGGCACGTCGACCGAGCAGCCGCAGGAACGGGTGCGTCCCGACGTGGCGGCGATCACCACCGAGTGGAGCCCCGCCTAGGCGTTCCGCGTTCAGCCCGTTCGGAGACGGAGGACGCGATGACACGCAAGGACCCATGGACCAGCCTGGCCTTCGACACATGGGCCCTGGGAATCGAGGCATCGTCGGTGATCGGCCTGAGGATGCTCAAACTCGCCGCCGGCGGCGCCGAGGCCCAGTCCGAGGCTCAGCTGATGATCGGCGAGAAGGTGGCGGCGGGGATGGCCCTGCCCATGTTGGCGATGACCGGACAGCTGGGCGCGTCGCCCCCGGCGATCGCCAAGGGCGCGCTGAAGCATCTGCGGGGAAAGGTGCGAGCCAATCGCCGAAGGCTGACCCGGCTCTAGGATCTCCGCCCCCAGTTCAACCCCGGCCGCGATAAGGCTGGACGCCTTGGTCGGGGACCCAAAGCCCCTCCGGCGCCGGGCCGGTCTGCCAGAAGACGTCGATCGGGATGCCGCCGCGCGGATACCAGTAGCCGCCGATGCGCAACCAGCGGGGCTGGGCGACCTCGACGATCTTGCGTCCGACCTTGACCGTGCAATCCTCGTGGAACGAGCCGTGGTTGCGGAAGCTGGTCAGATAGAGCTTCAGCGACTTGCTCTCGATCAGCCAGTCGCCGGGGGCGTAGTCGATCACCAGGTGGGCGAAATCCGGCTGGCCGGTGACGGGGCACAGCGAGGTAAACTCCGGCGCGACGAAGCGGGCCAGATACAACACGTCATGCTGCGGATTGGGCACGCGCTCGAGAACGGCGGCTTCGGGGCTGGCGGGCGCGTCGACGACGCGGCCCAGCTGGGTGACGTTGAGATCGGTCATCGCCGCGATTTAGGCCCGACGAGCCCGAGAGACAAGCCGCGCGAGGCTCGCTACAACATCCCAAACAAATGTTTGGGAGAGCGACATGTCGGGACGGGACTTCGAAGGCTTCACGGTGGTGATCACCGGCGCGTCCACGGGCCTTGGCCGCGCGATCGCGGTCGAGGTCGCCCGCCGCGGCGCGGGTCTGGTGGTCGCCAACTACGCCCGTAGCGCCGAGGAGGCCCAGGAGACCGCGCGCTTGGTCGAGGCCGAGGGCTCCAGGGCGGTTCTCGTGCAAGGCGACGTGGCCAAGGACGAGGACTGCCAGAAGATCGTCGCGGCCGCCGCGCCCACCGGCCGCATCGACGCCCTGTTCAACAACGCCGGCATGACCAAGTTCGCGCCGAACCATGCCGACCTGGATGCCGTGAACGCCGAGGACTTCCTGAAACTCTATTCGGTCAATGTGGTCGGCGCCTTCCAGATGGTCCGCGCGGCGCGCGCGCTGCTCGAGGCCGCGCCGTCCCCCGGCGCGGTGGTCAACACCGCCTCGATCGCCGGCGTGATGGGCAACGGCTCCTCGGTGCCCTACGCCGCCTCGAAGGGGGCGATGACCACCATGACCTTGTCGCTGGCTCGGGCCTTGGGACCGCGCATCCGGGTCAACGCCGTCAACCCCGGCTTCATCGACACGCCCTGGTTCAAGAACATGCCCGAGGACTCGATGGAGCGCCTGCGCGCCGGCGCGGCGGCCGCCACGCCGCTGAAAGTGGCCTCGACCGCCGAGGACATCGCCGGAGCCGCGGTGTTTCTGGCCTCGCCGGCTTCGCGCCACATCACGGGCGAGACCCTGCTGGTCGACGCCGGGCTGCACCTTGGCGGCGCAAGCTTGAGTATGCGCTAAACGCCACGCGACAAGCGCGTTTTGCAAAACCGCCACCTGTGGCCGCGTTGCGTACATATTGAAGCAAAATCGTCACACTTCGCCCAAACTTTGTGCGCCAGCTGCCCTAACCGCTGGCGCTTTTCCCCTCCGGATTGCAACTAACGACGGGTCGACAGCTAATTGGCTGGGGACGCGACGCGTTAGCAGACGCGGTCTCGGGCGCTGGGCCAACCAGAGCCTCGACACAGAAAAGGGGATAGGACTATGAAACTGCTGAAGATCATGCTGGCCTCCGCGGCCGCCACGGTCGCCCTGAGCGGCGCAGCCATGGCCGACGAACTGAAGCTGGCCTACAACATCGGCGTCACTAGCGACTACGTGTTCCGTGGTGTCAGCCAGACCCAGGAAGACCCGGCGGTCCAAGGTGGCGTCGACGCCACCTACGGCATGGGCTACGCGGGCGTCTGGGCCTCGAACGTCGACTTCGGCTCGAAGAATCCGTCGACGGAAGTCGACTTCTACGCCGGCGTGAAGCCGACCGTGGGCGACACCAGCCTGGACCTGGGCGTCATCTACTACAGCTACACCAAGGACAAGGGCCTGACGCCCGGCGCCTACAGCTACCTGGAACTGAAGGCCGCCGCTTCGCGCACCTTCGGTCCGGCCACCCTGGGCGCGGCCGTCTACTACTCGCCGGAATTCCCGGGCAAGACCGGCCACGCCACCTATGGCGAGCTGAACGCCTCGGTGCCGGTCGCCAAGAAGCTGACCCTGAGCGGCGCGATCGGCCGTCAGAACATCCAGAAGGCTTCGGACTACACGACCTGGAACCTCGGCGGCACCTACGCCCTGAACGACAAGTTCTCGCTGGATATCCGCTATTGGGATACCGACGAGCACTCGTTCGGCCAAGTCTATCACAGCCGCGTGGCGGCCACGATCAAGGCCGCTTTCTAAGCATCAAGGCTTAGCGCGAAAGACGAAGCCGCCCTGGCTCCCCCGGGGCGGCTTTTTCTATGTCCCGATGAGCTCGGCCGGCGCCTTGGGCGGCCGCATGAAGAGCACCGCCAGAAAGATCACCGCCGTAACGCCGGCGAACAGCTGGAAGGTCGGCGCGAAGCTGCCCAGCCTGTCGCGCATGGCGCCGCCGATGAACGGTCCGGCCGCCGACACGGCCCCGACCAGGCAGGTCAGGGAGAACAGCTCCAGGTTCGACTGGCGCCCATAATAGTTGAGCAGCAGCACGGTCACGGCCAGCACGGTCAAGCCAAAGCCGACGCCGGTGCCGATCGCGTATAGCAGCATCACCGGCGGCGTCGCGGCCTTGGACAGCGCCACGAGCCCGGCGACCAGCATCCCTTGCGCGAAGACCAGCAGCCAGCGCGGGTCGACGCGGTCGCCCAAGGCGCCGCCGGCCAGACGCGCCAGGGTCTGCATCAACGATTCCAGGCTCAGCATCTTGGCGGCCAGGGCCCCGGCGGCCACCGCGCCGACGCCGGCGGCGACGCCCAGCTCGGTCAGGTGCGTGACCGACAGACTGGCCACCGTCACGCCGACCAGCAGGTGGCTGAAATAGGCGGCGACCAGGATGTAGAACTGCGGCGTGCGCAGGGCTTCGGCCACGGTCCATTCATAGGGCGTGCGATAGACCCTGGCGTTGGCCGGCGCCGCGCGCGCTTCCTGCTCGACCTCCAGATCGACCTCGTGCGCGGCCTTGGCCAGCCAGGCCGAGCCGCCGACCATCAGGGCGCAGACCAGGCCGAACACGACCGCCAGCACCGCCTGGGTCAGCCAATAGGCGCGCCAGTCGTTGTGGCTCATGCCCATCAGGGTCAGCACCATCCAGGGTCCGGCCGCGCCGCCCAGGGAGCCGAAGGTGAAGTAGATCCCGAACGGCAAAGCCCGCTTGCGAAACAGCGACGAAAGCACGTGCGTGCCCGGGATCAGAGCCGCCATCTGGAAGCCAACCCCGCACGCCGCCGCGCCGACATAGTAGCTGAACAGGCTCTGGGCGTTGGCCAGACCCACGAAACCGCCCGCCAGCACAGCCGCGCCGGCCAGCAGGGTCGCGCGAACGCCGATGCGGCGGATCAGGATGGCCGGCAGCCACGATGACGCGCCGGTGAAGACGCCCAGCACCGAAAAGCCCGCGAACGCCTTCTCGAAGCTCCAGTTCAGCGCGCCAATCATCGCCGGCAGCACCACACCCAGCGAGCCATAGGTCGAGGCGGTGATCAGAAAGAGCAGCAGGCTGAAGCCCGCCAGCAGCAACCAGGGGCGAAAGCGGTCTTGGGTGTCGATCATCGAAATCCTTCTCCTCCCCCGCGCGGCGGGGGAGGTGGCGCGATGCGAATACGCATCGTGACGGAGGGGGCGTCGCGCGG